>NZ_AXCE01000045.1:0-260297 GCF_000475395.1 Labrenzia sp. C1B70 | reverse complement strand
CCCTGGGGCAGGCAGTAGCCTACCCGGGATATAGACTTTCCTTGGGCAGGCAGAGGCTTGCCCGGGACACAAACTTCCCTTGGGCAGATAGAGGCCTGTCCAGGTCTAGAGTTCCCGGACGATGCGAACTCCGCCAGGGAACCGTTTGTCATTCGTGCAGATTACTTCTGCGGCTCGTACCAGCTCGCCAGACCGTCCTGCAGCTTCTTGCCGAGTGCCTCAGGCGTTTCCGTACCCTTGATAGCGGCAGCAGATGCGCCCCAGGTTTCGTTTTCCAGGTTCGGCGTGCCGCGGGACAGGATCTGGTAGGTGGACCTGATGGTGCTTTCGCACTCGCCGCGCCAGCTGGCGAATTCCTTCGCAAGCGGATCTTCCAGTTCAACCGGCGTCTTGGACAGCGGGAAGAAGCCCGGCAGAGCGTTGCCGAAGATGGTGGCGAATTCAGGAGACGCCACCCAAGCCAGGAATTCCTTTGCCTGTTCGGGATGCTCGGTCTTGGCGTTCATGCCGATGCCGATGTCGGTATGATCGGAGATGTAGCACTTGTCGCCAGCGTTGCGGAGCGGCGGCTTGAAAGCGCCCATTTCGAAATCGGCCTGAGTGTTGAAGCCCGAAATTTCCCAGCTGCCGGCCGGATAGACCGCTGCACGGCCAAGCGTGAAAATGTTCTGGCTGTCCGGATAGGTCTGGGCCTCATAGCCATCGCCCAGGTAAGGTGCCCACTTTGCCAGCGTGGCGTAAGGGGCAACCCACTGCTCGTCGGTGAGCTTCTGCTCGCCGGCGATCAGAGCCTTGCGGCCTTCCTCACCCTTCCAGTAGTTCGGACCGATGTTGTTGTAGCCCATGGTGGCCGCTTCCCACTGGTCATTGGTGCCCATGGCCATCGGGATATAGGTGCCGTCTTCCTTGATCTTGTCGAGAGCGGCGAAGAACTCTTCCTCGGTCGTCGGGACTTCGATGCCCAGCTCGTTGAAAGCATCCTTGTTGTAGATGAAGCCGTGGATCACGGCAGCCATCGGCACGCAGAAACTTGCCGAACCGTCGTCCGTCTGCCAGGCAGCCTTGGCAACGTCTGAGAAGTTGTTCATGGCGTCCATGTCGGACAAGTCCGCCAGGTGTCCGGCATCATAAAGCGCCAGCGAGGCGTCGAACGGACGGCAGGTGATCAGGTCTCCTGCGGAACCGGCATCAAGCTTGGAGTTCAGTACGGCATTGTATTCTGTCGGTGCGGACGGGGTGAATTTCACCTTGATGCCCGGATGCGAGGCTTCAAAAGCCGGAATGATCTTTTCCTGCCACAGCGCCAGATCGTCGTTGCGCCAGCTTTCGATCGTCAGCGTGACATCTTCAGCAAAAGCCGTCGACGTAAAGAGCGCAGTGCTGGCCATCGCCAGAGCTAGAATATTGCGTTTCATAAGACACCTCCGAAAAGTTCCATCCATTGCTGGACGTTCAAAATTGTCCGCTCACGGCGTTGGAGCCCGTCCCGCTTCCCGGCGCGGCCGGCCCTAATGGGACCTTCCGTTGCCATTCGCGTTTTTGTTTTACCGCCAGATACAGAACAATATGCGCCGGAGAGCATCAGCCCTCCCGCTCATTTCATATAATACCTATTTGATACCACTTGTCGACCTATTAGTTTGAAATCGTGAAAATCATTTTTCACAGGCCGAATCGCCCATTCACGCAGCTTATTGGTATTATATTGGATTTGTTTTTTCAGCCTTTCAGGCTCAGAGGTATTGTTTCGCCACGTTCAGCAAACGCCGAAATCCGGCGGATTTCCGCCTGTCCGGTGTTGTCTTGTAAATAACTGGCATTACTCCAGCCGGAACACATGCTTTGGCCCTCTTGCGAGCTGGTTTCTGCACAGTCCCGTCCTGCACGGTCGCGGGAGCTATTCAGTCGAGGTCCTGCTTCAGAGATCAGGCATAACAATCTGTTTTCTAAAAGAAATAAGAACCAGCCGCTTGAAACAGGCCTCCACACCCAGACCCGTTTTCCTAAACCGACCCGGGCAACAGCGCACTTGAATGGTTGCGATTGAAAAAGAAATGGCGGATGCCGCCTGTGCCGCTGCGTCTTCCACAGTACAGCCCCAAAAACTTGCCGTTCCTGGAGCGCAACAGTCGCGCCGGCTCACGCCACCTCGTTACCACCTGCCCCAACTGCCCGCCTTTTCCGATCGGGCCAGAGCCACAAACGGGCAGGCCTAATCCTTGTCGAACAGGAAATAGTCGGGCCACAGATCCTGAAAGGTGCCGATATCGATCTGAAGCTTGTTGAGATGGTTGTTCATATTGGCAACCGCAGCATCTGCATCGCCCTTTTCGATCGCTTCCAGAACAGCGGCATGTTCGCCGACGATCAGTTGCATCCGGCCTTCCTGCGGCAGCGTCAGCCTGCGGTAGCGCTCCACCTGCAGCCTGATCTTCTCGATCATGTTCCAGATGCCCGGGTAACCGCTGGCTGCGGCGATACCGGAATGAAAGGCATTGTCTGCCTCGTGGAAAGCCTGTTCGTCGCCTTTGTCGGCCAGCTCCTGCTCGCGCTGGACTATCGCCCGCAGCCCCATCAACTGGCTCTTGCTCGCCTTCATCGTGGCTTCGCGAACGCAGACTTCCTCCAGCGCTTTCCTCGCGACGATGGCTTCGCGCAATTCGGAAACGGGAATCCTGGCAACGAAGGTGCCGGACTTCGGGAAAACGTCGACAAGGTTCTCTTCCGCCAGCCGCAAGATCGCCTCGCGAACCGGCGTTCGGCTGATGCCGTATTTTTCGGTCAGGTCTTTTTCCGCGAGCGGCGAACCGGGTGGCAGCGTGACATTTATGATCGCGTTACGCAGGTCCTGGTAGACGATTTCCGAGTTGCGGGCCGCCCGTCTGGCGGTCCCGGAAGCTGCACCGCGTGGCGGTGCATTTTTCGCTCTCGGCTTGCGCGTCTTGCCTCCGGCAGAAGGCGTTTCATCCAGTGATACGGCCATCGTCTTTCCTGAAACCAAGAGGTTCGAAGATGCAGCTGAATTGAGCCTATCTGCTTCGAATCCCTACAGTTTCTCCCCCTCTTTTCCGGTTTACTAGCAATCCGGCAAAGGGATGACCAGCCGAATTCGTTTGCATTCTTACAATATGTCATATACGTAAAATAACTTGTATACCAGTTATACAAGATAGGCCGATTGAGTGGAGGAGCTCGACCCCGGCCGACGGGAGGACAGACATGATTGGAAGAACGATGAAGCGCGGCCTTCTGGCCGCCGCGATGACACTTGCCCTGGCTGGACAGTCCTGGGCCGCGGACCTGAAATGGGCGCATGTCTATGAGGAAGGATCCAGCTACCACAAATGGGCGCTGTGGGCCGCAGACCAGATCAAGGAAAAAACGGATGGCCGCGTGACCATCTCGGTCTACCCGGCCTCGTCACTTGGCAAGGAAGCAGAGATCAACGAAGGCCTGACCATCGGGTCCGTCGACATGATCTATACCGGGCCCAACTTCGCCGAACGCGATTACGGTCCGATCGCCATTTCCGACTATCCGTTCATGCTGAAGAACTATGATCACTGGAAGGCCTACCGGGACAGTGACCTCTTCAGCGACCTTTCCAATGGCTACAAGGAAGCGACCGGTCACACGGTGATGGCCATCACCTGGTACGGCTACCGCCATGTGACATCCAAGTTCCCGATCACAAAACCGGACGACATGAAGGGTCTGAAGATCCGTGTGCCGGATTCGCCGCTGATGGTGCTGTTCCCGAATGCGGTTGGCGCCAACCCGACACCAATCGCCTTTTCCGAAGTGTATCTGGCGTTGCAGCAGGGCGTTGTCGACGCCCAGGAAAACCCTCTGCCGACGATCAAGTTCAAGAAGTTCTACGAGGTCCAGTCCAACATCAATCTGACCGGCCATATCGGCAATTCGCTGATCATCGTCGTTTCCGAAAACGCGATGGGGCAGCTGGGGGACGATGCGGCCACCGTGGACGCAGTTCTGAAGGAAGCCGCCGCCCAGAATGCGGACGAGATCTATCAGTCGGAACAGGACCTTGTGCAGTGGTTCGTTGATCAGGGCATCCAGATAAACGAAGTCGACAAGGCTGCTTTCCAGGCTGCTGTCGAGCCGATCCTGACCGATGAATCCAAGGTTCCCTATACCCAGGAACACTACGAGCGGATGCAGGCTCTCGCTCAATGACGCAAAGCAACGATGCCGTGGCTGACCAAACGAAACAGGCCACCGCACAAACGGAGCAAGGGCGCGCGGACGGCGCGCCCGAACTGCTTCACTTTGACGAGACCGAAACCGACCTCAGCGCGCTGAAATGGATCGATGCCCCCGGCATTCTGGTCTTCTGGGTCCTTGCCGTTGTCGTTTTCCTCCAGTTCTTCACTCGCTATGTGCTGAACGATTCCCTCGCGTGGACCGAGGAAGTGGCCCGTTATCTGCTGATCCTGGTCTGCTTTCTTGGCGCAGTCACCGCGACGCGGCGTGGTGCGCATATCACGCTCGAGTTTCTGATGCGCATGGTGCCACCGCGTCTTGCGAAAGCTCTGACCGTTCTGTCGCAGACAATCACGCTCGGTTTTTTCGCCTCCATGACCTGGATCGGTATCGAACTGACCCAGAAAACCCGGCAGAAGATGATTTCCCTGCCGATCCCGAAGGCTTGGATCTACACGATCTGCGTCGTCGCTCTCGGACTGATGGCGTTCTATTCGGCCATCTGGCTGTGGCGCCGCCTTCGCCAAAGCCCCGAAGACCTCGTCCGCTCGCTGGACGACCACCTGCCAACCGATTGAAGAGTTTTCGCCGATGGCCGTCCTGTTCATGATGATGCTGCTGTTCGCCCTGATGATCATCGGGGTGCCGGTCGCAGCCGCCCTCGCCCTCGCCTCGCTCGCCTTCGTGCTGATGGAAGGCCTGCCGCCGATGATCGTGCTGGCAAACATGGTCAACGGCATTAATTCGTTTCCGCTCATCGCGGTTCCCTTCTTCATCCTTGCCGGCAACCTGATGAACTCCGCAGGCATCACGACCCGCATCTTCGCCTTCGCCCGCGCGGCGGTCGGCTGGATGCACGGCGGACTGGGTCACGTGAATGTCGGCGCGAGTGTCATCTTTGCCGGCATGTCAGGGGCCGCCGTGGCGGATGCGGGAGGTCTCGGCAACATCGAGATCAAGGCCATGCGGGACAGTGGCTACGATACGGATTTCGCGGTCGGCATCACAGCTGCCTCTTCCACTATCGGGCCGATCATACCTCCGTCTTTGCCCCTGGTTATCTACGGCGTCATCGCGGACGCTTCCATCGGGCAGCTTTTCATGGCCGGCATCGTTCCCGGCCTCATGATGGCACTGGCCCTGATGGTGATGGTTGCCTGGTACTCCCGGCAGAGGAATTATCCGCGGGATCTCAATTTCCGCTTTTCACGGCTTGGCCAGACCTTTCTCGACGCCCTGCTTCCCCTCATGACACCGACGATCATCATCGGCGGCATCATGTTCGGCATTTTCACTCCGACGGAAGCGGCGATCGCTGCCGTCGCCTGGTGCATTTTTCTGGGTGTCGGCGTCTATCGGACGCTGAATTTCAGAAAGATCCTCAAGGTTTCCTTCGAGACGGTGGAGACGACCGCAGCCATCATGCTGATCGTGGCCGCTTCCACGATTTTCGCCTGGATCCTGACGGCCAACCAGACCGCACGCCATTTTTCCGAGCTGATGGTGGCATTGACGGACAACAAGGTCGTTCTGCTACTGATCATCACGCTGATCGTGCTGGTGATCGGCCTGTTCATGGAAACAATTGCCGCCATCACCATTCTGACGCCGGTGCTGCTTCCGGTGGCCGTCGGCCTGGGTATTGATCCGGTCCATTTCGGGATCATCATGATCCTGAACCTGATGATCGGCCTTCTGACGCCCCCGGTCGGCATGGTGCTTTACGTGCTTTCAAAAGTGGCGCAAGTGCCTTTCGAGCGATGCGTGACGGCAACGGCTCCCTTCCTCGTCCCGCTGATCACGGTGCTGCTGCTGCTGACCTTCGTTCCGGCCTTTTCGATGTGGCTGCCGACACTGGTCTACCGGTAGGCGCAAATCGGCTCAATTTTCGGAAGTGCGGTTCACATCCATTTACCGGTGCCGTGTTTGACTGTGCCAATATTCCGCAAGGGAATTTTTGGCACAGCTAGGGGGCCGGAATGTTCGACAGGTTAGCCATTGCTTTTGCGACGCTTGCAGCTGCGTCCTTGCCGCTCACAGGCGCCCAGGCACAGTCCACGGAACCGGTGTTCTACCCGGGTACGAACGAGGGTCTGTTTCTGATCGTCACCGACATCCACTTCGACCCGTTCAGTGATCCGGCCCTCGTGCCGGCACTGGACAAGAGCCCAGTCTCCGGGTGGACGGCAATTTTCAAGGGAGCTGCCGAAAACATCAAGAGTTACGGCAATGATGCCAGCTACTCGCTGATGGTCTCCGCCCTGGATGCGGCGGCAGCCCAAGGCATGACCTACGACTACGTGCTCTATACCGGTGACTACCTGAGCCACCACTTCAATGACACCTACCAGAAGACAGCGGGCGACAATCCGCAGGGCGTGACCTCGTTTGCCATCAAGACCGCACAATATGTTTCCCAGCTTCTGGGCGATACGTTCGGCGACATCCCGGTCTACGGCGTTCTGGGCAACGAAGATTCAGCCTGCGGTGACTACCAGCTCGCTCCCGACAGTGCATTTCTTGAAGGTGTCGGCGAACAGTGGGCGAAGCTGAGCCGTCAACCGGGCGGGTTCCAGGCGTTCAAGCAAGACGGCTTCTACAAGGTTACGCATCCAACGGTGCCGGATCAGGACATCATCGCCCTCAGCAACGTCTATTGGGCAAAACACTATTCGGATGCCTGCAATACCAATGGCGGCGATCCTGGAAAGGACGTCATGGCCTGGCTGGATGAGCAGCTTGCCGAAACGCAGCAGGCCGGCCGCAAGGCGCAGCTACTGATGCATGTTCCACCAGGCGCCGATGCTCGCGATACGGCGCGCCATGCAGACAAGGAGACGTGTGAGGCCAGTATCCACCTCTTCTGGCACGAGCATTACCTCACGGACTTTCTGGAGCTGATGTACAAATATGCCGGCACCGTCGACTACACGTTTTCCGGCCACACGCATATGGACGGCTTCACTGTCATCAATGATGCTTCGGGTGAACCGTTGATTGCGAACCAGATAACGGCATCGGTCAGCCCTGTTTTCGGCAACAACCCGGCCTTTGCGGTCTTTCTATACGACAAGACCAGCGGCGCAGTGAAAGACTCGGCGACCTTCTATCTGACGAACCTCGAAGCTGCCGCCGCCGGTGCAAAGCCGGACTGGCAGCTCGAATATGACTACCGCTCCACCTATGCGGTTCCGGACCTTTCCGCCGCCAGCCGGGCTTCACTCGCCAAGACGCTTCAGAACGACGAGCCATTGCGCCAGCGGTTCAGCGATCTCTATGCCGTTCAATCAGCGACCCCGGAGATCGATCCCGTCAATTGGCAGGCATATGGCTGCGCGCTCGATGCCACCAGCCTGGACGCCTACAAAACCTGCCTCTGCAGCAGCAACTGACCGTGCGCGCACTTTTTAATCAGCCTGAGCAAGCGTGGGGTTGAGTTCCCCACGCACTCAGGCTGCCAGGCGTCGGCCTTCAGCATCGAACAGATGTGTCTTGTCCAGATCCAGCGCGATGCCGACCGGATCACCGGACTTCAGCGCGAAATGCCCGTGCTCGCGCACCAGGACCTGACCGATGCCCGGCACACTTGCGTGAATGTTGGTGTCCGAGCCCAGATGCTCGACCAGTTCGGCCGTTCCGGAAATATGAGCGACGTCTTGGGCGACGATGTTGAGATGTTCCGGACGGACCCCCAACTCCCTTGCAGCTGCTTGCCCATTGCTCAACCCAAGGCCGAGGCTGGCGCCGTTCTTCAGTGCAACGCCACCGTCCTTCGGTTCGATATCGAGGATGTTCATGGTCGGAGACCCGATGAACTGGGCAACGAACTTGTTGGCAGGGGTGTCGTAGAGCTCCAGAGGCGTGCCCACCTGCTGGATGTCGCCCGCATTCAGGACCACGATCCTGTCGGCCAGCGTCAGGGCTTCCACCTGGTCGTGGGTCACATAAATCATCGTCGACTTCAGACGCTGGTGCAGCCGGGCGATTTCCAGGCGCATTTCGACACGCAGTGCCGCATCGAGATTGGACAGCGGTTCATCGAACAGGAAGGCGCTGGGATCACGGACGATTGCTCGGCCCATGGCGACACGCTGGCGCTGTCCGCCTGAAAGCTGTTTCGGCAGGCGTGCAGTCAGATTGCTCAGGCCGAGTGTCCTGGCAGCTTCCTGCACCTTGCTTACCCGCTCCTCGTTTGCCGCTTTGCGGATTTCCAGCGAGAAGCCCATGTTCCGTGCCACATCCATATGCGGATAAAGCGCATAGGACTGGAATACCATGGCCATGTCGCGGTCACGGGGCGGCACTTCGTTCATGCGTTTGCCGTCTACCGTGAAGTCGCCTCCGGAAATCGGTTCCAGGCCGGCGATCATGCGCAGCAGCGTGGACTTGCCGCAGCCGGACGGGCCGACCAGCACGATGAATTCGCCATCATCGATGGAGAGGTTGATATCGCGCATAACCTCGACGGAGCCATAGGCCTTGGCGATGTTCTTGAGTTCGATACGAGCCATGGTCTGGGTCTCCTACCCCTTGACGGCGCCAGAGGTAAGCCCCTGGACCAGATAGCGCTGGATGAAGATGAAGAACAGGCAGGACGGCACCAGTGCGAGCACACCGGCGGCCATCATCTGCCCCCAGTCGACAGAGAACTTCGAAACGAAAGTCAGAAGCCCGACGGGGAAGGTCATGGTGTCGTTGGAGTTGATCAGCATGAGTGCGAAGAGCAGCTCGCTCCAGGCGGCGGTAAAGACGAAGCCTAGCGTCGCCCCAAGCCCCGGGAGCGTCAGCGGCAGAATGATCTTCCTGAGCGCTTCGAAGCGGCTGCAACCGTCAATCATGCCGGCCTCCTCCAGATCCTTCGGAATGCCGTCAAAGAAGGACTGCATCAGGAAGGTGGCGAAGGGAATGTTGAAGGCCGTGTAGACGATGATCAGGCTGGTAAGCGAGTTCAGCAGGCCGATCGCTGCAACGATCTTGTAGATCGGGGCAATGATCATCAGAAGCGGAAACATCTGGGTGATCAGCATCAGGGCGATGATCAGCCGTTTGCCGCGAAAATCGAACCGCGAGAAAGCATATCCGGCAGCCGCCGCAATCGCCGTGGTGATGGCCGCGGTGCCAATGGACACGATTACACTGTTCTTGAAATAGGACAGGAAATCCGTTGCGATCAGAACGGTCTGGAAATTCTCGAAGGTAAACTCGCTCGGAAAGAGCGCCGTCCCTTCCGTGAAGATCAGCTTGTCCGGCGTGATCGCGATCTTGACGAGCCAGTAGAGCGGGAAAAGCGCAAAGGCGACGTAAAACGCCAGAGCCAGATATTTTCCCGTGACCGCCAGAGGCGAGCTATTACGAAGCGCACTCATCGAAGCACCTCAGATCTTGACCAGTTTCCGGCGCAGCACCAGCAGGATTGCCGCATAGATCAGCAGCAGACCCAGGAGCGCGACCGCGATTGCGGAGGCATAGCCGAAATCGAGTTTCCGGAAGGCTGTTGTGAAAATGTAGGTCGACAGGATCTGCGTCGAGTTTGCAGGTCCGCCGCCGGTCATGACGAAGATGAGATCGGCGAAATTCGCGATCCAGATCGTCCTCAGCATGACGGTGATTGCGATCATCGGTGCCAGGAACGGCAGCGTGATCTTGGTGAAGGTCTGCCAGGCGGTCGCGCCATCAATTTCCGCAGCCTCGTAAAGTTCGCCCGGGATGGACTGCAGCGCAGCCAGCAGCGTGATGGCGAAGAAGGGAATGCCGAACCAGACGTTTGCGGTCACAGGTCCCCACATGGCCAGGTCCTTGTCACCCAGGATGTTGAACGGCTCCGAAAGGATCCCTAGAGCGGCCAGCCAGTGCGGCAGTGGTCCGATGGTCGGGTTGAAGAGCCAGGCCCAGGTGAGAGCCGACAGGAACGTCGGTACGGCCCAGGGCAGAAAGACCAGTGCCTGAACAATGCGCTTGCCGTGGAACTGTGTGTTCAGCAGCATCGCGAGGCCAAGTCCCAGGAAGAACTGGAAGAAAATCGACCCGAGCGTCCACCAGAACGTGTTGGTGAGCGCCAGCCAGAACTTCCGGTCAGACCACAGGGCCTCGAAGTTGGCGAAGCCAACCCAGCCCGACTGGAACGGGCGCAGCAGGTTGACGGCCTGGAAGGCATAGGAAACGCCGATCACCAGCGGCACCAGCATCACCAGGGCAATCAGCACGATTGCCGGGGTCAGGTAGAGATAAGGCTCCACCATGTAACGGACGTAGAAGGTGGGCCGAGCCCGGGATTTTTTCCCGGGCACGGCAGTGTCGATCGTGGTCATTGCGCGGCTTTCCAGCGGCCATATTCTTCCGTCAGGAACTCGGCCCATTTGTCGGCCACTTCCTGAGCGGAGATTTCACCCAGTAGGGCTTCCTGGCTGGATTCCAGGGCGATGGAGTCCGCGAAGTAACCGAACTGCTCCAGATAGGTCGGCATGACCGTCGGGATGTACTGGTCGCCGTTCAGGGTGTCGAACCAGCCCTTGAACTGCTCGGTCTTGAAGTACGGATCCTGCTCTGCACCTTCATGGATCGGAATGACGCCAACGCGCTTTGCCCATTCCTTGTTGGTTTCCGGGCTGGACAGATGCGCAATCAGCTTCCACGAAAGGTCTTCGTTGCTGGTCGTGTCGAACATCGCCCAACCGGCGAAACCGATGGTCGGGAAAGCCTTGCCGGCCGGACCGACAGGCATCGGAACCACAGCGAAGTCTTCCGGCGCCATACGCTCGGCAACCGCGATCAGCGCATCCGGGTCCTGATCAAGGAACGCACAGGTTCCCGAATAGAAGCCGGCCACGATCTCGTTGAAGCCCCAGCTGACGGAATCCTTCGGGGCATAGCCGTTCTGGTACATGTCGATCAGGAACTGGATGCCTTCGACGGACCCCGGCTGGTTGAGCGTGCTCTTGCCATCCGCGTCAAAGAAGGTGTTGTCCCCGTTCATGGTGGCGGCCATCATGATCCAGCCGTTGAGCCCACCAGGTCCGCCCCGGAGACAATATCCGTATTTTCCGTCCAGTTCGGAAACGGCCTTGGCCGCATCCATGAATTCCGCCATCGTGCTCGGCGGATTTTCGACACCGGCTTCCGCCAGCAGCTTCTTGTTGTAGAACATGGCGCGCAGATAGAAGCCGTAAGGGATCATCCGTGCCGTCTTGCCGTCGGTCTGGCGGCCCATGTCCAGAGTTTTCTGGGTCAGCGTGCCACCATATTCCCAACCTGCGATCTTGTCGTTCAGATCGACCAGTCTGTCCTTGTAGATGCCCGCCCAACGGTCCGGCATTTCAACGACATCTGGAATGTCGCCACCGGCCACCATGGTTGCCAGCTTTTCAAAGGCCTGGCCCCAGGGCAGCGAGACGATTTCAACTTCCGTGCCCGGGTTGGCAGCCTCGAAGGCGTCCACTTGCTTCTGCAGTACTTCCGTGCGCTCCGGGCTGGTGATCACTTCCACCAGCTTCAGGGTTTCCGCGCTCGCTGCCGAGCCTGCCAGAAACGCCAATGCGCTAATTGCTCCTATCAGTCCCCTCATGGTTCAACTCCGCTTCTTTCAGGTTTGGTTTGAATTGCGCCGTCTTATGTCCGGGCGCTTTTGCTCAGAGCCGCCTCGAAGTCGGCCCAAAGATCGTTGGGGTCTTCCAACCCCAGGCTGAGGCGTACTATCCGGTCGGACACGCCAAAGCGTTGCATTGAATTCTGCTCGCCCGCCTGGTTGAGGCCGATGCGTGTCGGCAGGATCAGGCTTTCGAAACCACCCCAGCTGACGCCAAGGCGGAACAGCTTCAGGCTGTCAGCAAGGTTCGGGATGTCGACATTGTCGTTCAACGCGACGGACAACAGGCCCGAGCGGCCGGTCAGACCGGGCACGATGTTCGGACCGGGCGAATGCACAGCGCTGACATGCGGGTGGCTCGCCAGCCGGTCAACAAACAGGTTCGCGGTCGCCTGGTGCTGGCGCATGCGCGGGCCGAGGGTGCGCAGTCCCCGGGTCAGCAGAAAAGCCTCGAACGGGGCAAGCTTGCCGCCGAGCAACGGCAGGGTCAGGTCCCGGATCCGGTCGATCAGGTCCTGGCGTGCCACCACCACGCCGGCAACCGTGTCGGAATGACCGGACAGGTACTTGGAGGCAGAATGCAGAACGATGTCGATGCCGAGGGTCAGTGGGCGCTGGAAGAGCGGTGTTGCCCAGGAGTTGTCGATTACGGTGATCGTGCCGTGCTTTTTCGCATGTGAGGCGACAAGTCCGAGATCCAGCGTCTTGAAGACGACGGAGGTCGGGCTTTCCAGATAGGCGAGCTTCACGCCCTTGAGCAGATCCGGATCCGACTGGAACTCCTCAATTGAATGATAGGTAACCCCGACGCCGAACGGGCGCAGCATACGCTCGAACAGGCGATAGGCATCCGGATAGACATGCTCGATGCAGGCAATTCGGTCACCCGGCTTGACGAAGGCAAGAACGGTGGAGGAGACCGCTGCCATGCCGGACGCAAAACCGACAGCAGCTTCGCCCTCTTCCGCCTGGGCCATCAGCTTTTCAAAGGCAGCCACAGTGGGGTTCTGAACCCGTGTATAGAGCGGCTCGTTGGAGCGGCCCGCCATCCGGTCTTCGAAGGCCTTGTAGTTGTCGAAGGTGAAGAGAGACGTCTGCACGATCGGCGGCGCCACAGCGCCTCCTGTCTCGGCAGCAGCCGCCAGCAGCGTCTCGATCGAATATCCACCCGGCACAGCGTCAGCCATCGTGTTCCTCTGAAATTTTCTGGGTTTCGGCACAGACCATATCGATGATCATCTCGGTCAGTTCCGCTGCCTTGTCCTCGTCACCGGCGATGATCGCGTCGGCAAGCGGGCGGTGCAGCGGGATGGTGTCCTGGCCGAGATGCGGCTTGCCGAACGGTGTTTCGTAAATGTCGTGAAAGGCTTTCTGGATCTGTTCGATGAACTGCCTGAACAGGGGATTGCCGGTCGCATCGTGAACGGCGTTGTGAAACCGATGGTCGGCCGGGCGCCAGTCTTCACCGGCTTCGAACACAGCCATCAGTTCCGCCGCCCGGGCATTGATGATGCGGCGCTGTTCCGGCGTTGCGGATCTCGTTGCGATGCGCACCGACTCGATTTCCAGAGGCCGTCGAACCTGCTGCATTCGCAACAGGCTCTCGGCTTCATGTTTGATGGTGAGGGCCACGCGCAGTGTATTGGTTGATATTTCCGCGATGAGCCTTGTGCCGGCTCCTTTGTTGCGGCTGACGACACCCATGCTTTCCCAGGTCTTGAGTGTCTCGCGAATGGTCGACCTGCCAAAGCCGAGACGGCGCACTAGCTCCAGTTCCGGCGGCAGACGATCCCCGATCTTGAGGCCTTCCTGCTCGATGAGGCTGATCAGGGCTCGCGGCACATCCCGCGGCTCACTCGCTGCTGCAGACCCCGTTTCCGGTTTCGGCTGTTGTGCATTTTCCGGCATGGACAGATGTCGACCTTCTTTGTTTGCCATCTCACGTTACCACTTTGTCTGACATTGTAAACACTTTGTCTGACATAATTTTTGGACCAAGCATGAAGCACGCCAAGACATTGATTTCTTTCATACAACTCAGATTCACCAACCACTCCCGGAATGGAACAATGGCGTTCTGCCTCATGTCGGCGTCTCCGCGGAGCAAGCCGGGCGCCGAGATCGGAGAGCCTGAAAGCCGGTTGGAGACACAGTCCTCCATCGCGAACGTCTGTTCCCTTTCCCTGGCTCTCCTTTGCGTTCTGTCGGGAATGGCATCCGATCTGCATTGCCCGCTGCCAACGCAAAAAAGCCCGGCACGCTGTGCCGGGCTGCTGATGGTTCCAACAGGACAGTTTTGAGGGTCAGCCGACCTGGGCGGTTGCCTCGATTTCGATCAATGCATCGTCCTCGATGAGGCCGGCCACCACGACAACCGACATGGCCGGGAAATGCCGCCCCATCACCCGGCGGTAGGCTTCACCGACTTCTCTCTGCCGGGCAAGATATTCACGTTTGTCCGTAATGAACCATGTCAGGCGAGCGATATCGGTCACGGCGCCACCGGCGGCCTCGACAATGGCCACAATGTTGGCGAGCGTCTGTTCCATCTGGCCGACGAAGTCACTGGTTTCAAAGACCTGGTCCTTGTTCCAGCCGATCTGGCCGCCGATATGGAGCGTCTTGCCCTCCGTCAACATGCCGTTTGCATAGCCTTTTGCCGGGGCCCAGCCGTCGGGTTGAATGCTTTTGACCGTCATTGATCCTGACTTTCCTTGTCTTCCGGATCAGCTGAAAATCAATCCGACTGGATTGAACTCTCAAGGCTGATCGCTCCCTACCTGTTGAACCAGTCGGCGCTCAAGCGAGTGCCGACTGGTCCAGAAATCGTTGTTTTACCTGTTCCGGCCATGGCTCCGGTTTGCCGCTGTTGTCCACGTTGACGATGGTCAGCTCGGTCTGGAAACGCACCTCGCCATCGCATTGCGCGCTGATTGCGATGCCGCAACTGGTTCGGCCAACCTTGGTCACGTTCAAGCCGAGCACCAGAAGATCGCCCAGTTTGCTCGGAGCCATGAAACGCGTACGAATTTCCGCAGTCGGTACGGCTCCCACCTTGTGAATGTCCTTGAACGGCCATTCGACGACCTTGTCGAAAAAGGCTTCGACACAATCGTTCATCATCTCGAAATAGCGGGGATAGAAGACAATCCCCGCCGGATCGCAATGCTTGAACAAGATGGGTTGCTCGAACCGGAACATCACTCAAACTCCGATGTACTTGGCAGTGACGTCGTCGGTCAGAGCATCAATACCGCCAGTCCAGACGGATGTGCCGCGCTCCAGGATCGTCGCCCGGTCGCAAACCTGGCGCAGTTCCTTGATCGACTTGTCGATGACGAGGATCGCGAGCCCCGTTTCCGCCTTCAACTGACGGATCACGGCCCAGATTTCCTGACGGATGACAGGGGCCAGACCTTCGGTCGCTTCGTCCAGGATCAGCAGCTTCGGGTTGGTCATCAGGGCTCGGCCAATGGCGAGCATCTGCTGTTCGCCACCCGACAGCGAACCCGCCCGCTGGCCGCGCCGTTCACCAAGCCGCGGAAACATGCCGATGACGCGTTCGAAGGTCCAGTCGCCGCGCCGTGCCGCCGCGATCAGGTTTTCCTGAACGCTCAAGGTGCTGAAACAGCGACGACCTTCCGGAACAAGGCCCAGTCCCAACCGGGCAGCCTTGTGGCTCGGCAGGCGGGCAAGGTCATGACCGGCAAATGTCAGCGAGCCTTGCGCGGAGAGCATCCGGCAAATGCATTTGACCGTGGTCGACTTGCCCATGCCGTTACGGCCGAGCAGTGCCAGCACTTCGCCCTCGTCGATTTCCAGATCCACGCCGAAAAGTGCCTGGCTGGCGCCATAGGAGGCCGTCACGTTGGACAGTGTCAGAAGACTGCTCATGCTTCGTCTCCCAGGTAAGCTTCCTTGACGGCGGCGTTGGACCGGATTTCATCGACCGTGCCGGTGGCAATCACCTCGCCGTACACCAGCACACTGATACGGTCTGCCAGCGAAAAGACCGCGTCCATGTCGTGTTCGACGAGAAGGATCGGCGCTTCGTGCCGGAGCTGATCGAGAAAACCGGTGAGCAGCTTCGAGCCTTCAGAGCCCATGCCTGCCATGGGTTCATCCATGACAAGCGCCTTTGGTTTCTGCGTCAGCGCAACGGCCACTTCCAGCTGACGGCGCTGTCCGTGACTGAGCTCCGCCGTGCGCATGCGGGCCTGGTCCAACAGGCCGACACGGGCGAGCGCTTCTTCGGCGGTTTCACGCAAGGAGGTGTCCCGGGTCACGTTGGAGAAGAACCTCCAGGGCCGACCGCTGGCGCCCAGTGCCCCGAGCAGAACGTTCTGGAGAACCGTATCTTCCATGGCCAGCGAGGAGATCTGGAAGGTACGCCCAAGGCCGGCACGCGCACGGGCGCGTGTCGGTTGATGCGTCACGTCCCTGCCCAGCAGGCGAACCGACCCGGCATCAGGCCGCAGTGTTCCGCAAATCTGCCCGATCAGGGTGGACTTGCCGGCACCATTGGGACCGATGATCGCGTGGATCTCGCCAGGCTTCAGGTCGATGGAAATATCACGGCTGGCTCGCAAGGCACCAAAGCTCTTGGAAATGCCGTTTGTTTGCAGGACAGCATCAGTCATGAACAGCCTCCCGTCCGCAAATCATGCCGATCACACCGCCCTTGCCGAAGAGCACGATGACCAGAAGCAACAGCCCCAGGTAGATGTGCCAGAAGTCGCTCAAGGCTCCGAGCCAGTGCTCCAGCGCAACAAAGACCAGCGCGCCGACCACAGGCCCGAAAAGCCGTCCGACCCCACCGATGATGATGAAGATCATGATCTCGCCACTGGTCTGCCAGCTGAACATCGTCGGACTGACGAAACGGTTGAGGTCGGCAAACAATGCCCCCGCGAGACCCGTGATGGCGCCGGACACAACGAAGGCAACGAGCTTCAGCCGCACCGGGTCCAGACCTGCGGTCTCCACACGAACGGGAACCTGCCGGGCAGCATTGAGAGCAAGACCAAAGGGAGACCCCGACAGCCGCCATGCAAACAGCAGCACAAGGCACAAAAGCCCCAGGCAAAGCCCGTAGAACTGGATTGGGTCCAGCGTATTGAGCCCCGGAAACCCGTTGCGGACATAGATCGACAGTCCGTCCTCTCCGCCATATTCCGCCCAGGAAATGGCAAAGAAGAAGAACATCTGGCCAAAGGCCAGCGTGATCATGATGAAGTAGACCCCTGCCGTTCTCAAGGACAGGATCCCGATCACCAGCGCAGCCAGGGAAGACACCACGACGGCCACAAGCCAGATCACCGGCATGGACTTCGTGCCTTCGATCAGGAATGGCCACTCGGTGAGCGCGGTATAGTTCTGGGCATGGTAGGCGAGGATACCCATGGCATAACCGCCGAGGCCGAAGAAGACCGCGTGACCGAGACTGACCAGCCCGCCAAGGCCGAGCGCGATGTTGAGGCCAACGGCCGCGATCGCAAAGACGACGGCACGCGTCATCAGCGTAATGGTGAAGGGTTCTTCCGCCGAGATCGCCCAAAAAGGGATCGCGACGAAGAGCGCCAGCGTCAGCGCATTGAGATAGCGTTCCCGGATCATGCGCGCGCTCCGAACAGACCGGCAGGACGCAGGATCAGCACCGCAGCCATGAGGATATAGATCGCCATGGAGGCGAGCGAGGATCCGACGGACGTGGCTGTCGACGGATCGAGGAACAGCTTCAGGATCTCCGGCAGGAAGATGCCACCGAGCGTATCGGTCAATCCGACCAGGATAGCGCCCACAAGCGCGCCCTTGATGGAGCCGATGCCGCCGATGACGATGACGACGAAAGCCAGGATCAACACCGGTTCCCCCATGCCGACCTGCACCGACTGGATGGCACCCACCAGGGCGCCGGCAAGACCTGCCAGAGCGGCGCCAAGCGCGAAGACGATGGTGTAGAGCCGCGCAATGTCGATGCCGAGGGCCGCGATCATCTCGCGGTCATTTTCCCCTGCCCTGATCTGCACACCGAGACGCGTTCTGGAAATCAGCATCCAGAGACCAAGCGCCACGGCAAGGCCGACGGCAATCAACGTCAGCCGGTAGAGAGGATATTCGATGCCGCCCGGCAACGTGACCGGACCGGACAGGAATTCCGGCACGTCGAGAAACAGCGGAAAGGAACCGAAGATCCAGCGCGTTCCTTCGGAGAAGATCAGGATCAGCGCAAATGTCGCCAGCACCTGATCCAGATGATCCTTGGCGTAAAGCCGGCGGATGACCACCAACTCGACCAAGGCGCCCGCGATGGCAGCACCGGCAAGTGCCGCCACGAGGCCCAGCAGAAACGATCCGGTTGCAGCCGCAACAGCCGCCGCGCAGAACGCCCCGATCATGTAAAGCGAACCATGGGCAAGGTTGATCAAACCCATGACGCCGAAGATCAAGGTCAGCCCGGCGGCCATCAGAAACAGCATGATGCCGAATTGCAGGCCGTTCAGAACCTGCTCTATGAGCAATATCAGTGACATGAGTACCCCGCCCCTTTGGCCGGCGCGGTTTCCCGCACCGGCTTTTGGGTCAATACCTTACATGTTGCACTCGGACCAGTAGGCATCCGCATGGCTGGTCAAGGCCTTGCCGATGATCTTGTTGGTGTAGACGTCACCTTCCTTGATGACTTCGCGGACGTAGATGTCCTGGATCGGGTGATGGTTCGGACCGAACTTGAAGCCACCACGAGTGGAAGCGAAATCAGCTTCTTCCAGCGCCGCGCGGAACGCGTCAGCATCCTTCATGTCCGCCTTGGCCATGGCCGACAGCAGCAGATTGGCGGTATCGAAGCCCTGCGAAGCGTAAAGCGACGGCAGGCGGCCGTACTCGGCCTGGAAGCTCTCAACAAAGGCCTTGTTGGCCGGGGAGTCGATGTCCTTGCTCCACTGGCTGGTGTTCTTGACACCGAGCGCCGCATCGCCAACGGCCTGCAGAATGCCCTGATCAAAGGAGAAAGCAGGTCCAATTACCGGCAGGTCGACACCGGAGTCCTTGTACTGCTTCAGGAAGGAGATCCCCATGCCGCCCGGCAGGAAGAAATAGACACTGTCTGCACCGGAGGCACGGATCTGCGCGATTTCAGCCGCGTAGTCGGTCTGACCCAGCTTGGTGTAGATTTCGCCCGCGAACTCGCCCTTGTACATGCGCTTGTAGCCGGTCAGCGCGTCCTTGCCGGCCGGGTAGTTCGGCGCAAGCAGGAAGCTGTTCTTCAGGCCTTCGAAATTGGCATAGGCGCCGGCAGCTTCATGCAGGTTGTCGTTCTGCCAGGCGACGTTGAAATAGTTCGGGTGGCAGCCCTTGCCGGCCAGCGCGGAGGGGCCTGCGTTCGGCGACAGGTAGAACTTGCCCTGCGCGGTTGCGGACGGCACCACGGCCATGGCGAGGTTCGACCAGATGATACCGGTCAGGACGTCCACCTTTTCCGACTGGATCATCTTGTCGGCCAGCTGCACGGCGATGTCCGGCTTCTGCTGATCGTCCTCGATCACCACTTCCAGATCCGAGTTGCCGGCCTGCTTAACAGCCAGCATGAAGCCATCGCGCACATCGATGCCAAGGCCTGCACCACCACCAGACAGAGTGGTAATCATGCCGACCTTCACCGGTTCCGCGTTGGCGCTGGAAAGGCCGAGTGCGAGAGCGGCTGCGGCCGCCATTGTTACAAATTTCATATGCTGCTCCTCTTGGTCTTGTGACCTGCTATTCCCATTCGTTTTTTTAGTTTGGACCGCCGTGCTTCGTTTTTGCGGCACGGTCAGCAAGGGGCTTGTCGTTTTAGTGTCCCGCGTGCCCCACGCGAGGGTCTGGTCAGGCGTCCGGACGCAGCCGGAAGCGCTGGATCTTGCCGGTTTCTGTTTTCGGCAAGGCGTCTGCGAAGATGATCGAGCGTGGATACTTGTATGGCGCGATCGTCGCTTTAACGTGATCTTTCAATGCCTTGGAAAGGTCGTCTGAGGCTTCGTGCCCAGCAGCAAGAACCACATGAGCCTGCACGATGGAACCGCGCTCCTCATCTGGCGCACCGATGACGGCACATTCCTGGACAGCAGGGTGCGCAAGCAGTGCCGCTTCCACTTCCGGGCCTGCAATGTTGTAGCCGGCGGAGATGATCATGTCGTCATTGCGGGCGGCAAAGTGCAGATGGCCGTCCTCGCTCATGGAAAAGCTATCACCGGTGATGTTCCAGCCATCGATCACGTATTGCCCCTGGCGATCGTCCGCCAGATAGCGACATCCGGTGGGACCGCGCACTGCAAGACGCCCCACTTCACCTGGAGCGACGTCCTTGCCGTCCTGATCGAGGATCCTGACTTCGTATCCGGAAACGGGTTTTCCGGTGCAGGCAGGCTTGTGGTCATCGAAGCGGTTGGAAATGAAGATATGCAACATCTCCGTAGCGCCGATCCCGTCCAGCATGGGCTTGCCGGTTTTGGCCATCCAGGCGTCATAAACGGGACCCGGCAGAGTTTCACCGGCGGAGACCGCGGCGCGCAGCGAGGAAAGGTCAGCCCCCTCCTCCATGGCCTGCAGCATCACGCGATAGGCGGTCGGTGCGGTGAAGCAGACGGTCGCCTTATATTTCTCGATGATCTCGATCATGTTCGGCGGCGTCGCGCTTTCCAGTAGCGTGGCTGCTGCGCCGAACCGCAGCGGGAAGATTGCAAGCCCCCCAAGACCGAAAGTGAAGGCCAAGGGTGGTGAGCCGACGAAGACATCGTCCGGTGTGACACCCAGAACTTCCTTGGCATAGCCGTCGGCAATGATCAGCAAATCCCGGTGGAAGTGCATCGTGGCCTTGGGCGTGCCCGTGGAGCCGGACGTGAAGCCCAGCAGGGCGACGTCATCGCGTCCGGTCGGGACAGCGTCATAGAGCACGGATTTTTCCAGCGCGAGCCGGTCAAGCTCCGCATCATGGTTTGACGTGCCGTCGAAGCCGATCACCTTCTTCAGGAAGGATGATGTCTTGGCACAGGCGACCATCTCGTCCATGAGACGCGTGTCGCACAGTGCGAATTCGATTTCCGCCTTGTCGACGATCTTGGAAAGTTCGCCCGCGCGCAGCATGGGCATCGTGTTGACGACAACGGCACCGGCCTTGGTTGCGGCGAGCCAGCAGGCGACCATTGCCGGGTTGTTGGCGGAACGGATAAGCACCCGGTTGCCCGGCTTCACACCAAGATCTTCGGTGAGTGCATGCGCCAGCCGGTTGGTCCAGTCCGCAAGTTCCTTGTAGGTTCGGCGGCGGCCATTCCCGATCAGGGCGGTGTGATCCCCCAGTCCCTGTTCCACCATCCTGTCGGTAAGCTCAACGCCTGCATTGAGACGTTCGGGATACTGAAACCCATCGAGCAGGAAATCGGGCCAGCTGTCTTCCGGCGGCAGGTTGTCCCGGGTAAAGGTATCGACGTGTGCGGAGGGACCAAGCATGGATCAGTCTCCCTGAAAGGCGCCAAGGGTCTGGCGCGCGATGATGATCTTCTGAACGTCCGACGCACCCTCGTAGATGCGCAAGGCACGGATTTCGCGATAGAGCCTTTCGACCTGCATGCCCGAGCGAACACCATCGCCACCATGAAGCTGCACAGCCTTGTCGATGACCTTCTGTGCCTGGTCGGTGGCAAAGAGTTTTGCCATGGCGGCTTCTCGCGTCACGCGAGGGGCACCGCTGTCCTTGGTCCAGGCGGCACGGTAAATCAGCAGGGCAGCGGCATCGACATCCAGCGCCATGTCCGCAATATGCCCCTGCACCAGCTGCAGATCGAACAGCGGAGAACCCTGGATTTCGCGTGTCGTCACCCGTGAAAGCGCTTCATCCAGCGCCCGGCGGGCAAAGCCCAGGGCGGCGGCGGCGACGGTCGAGCGGAAAATGTCCAGGACAGACATCGCAATCCTGAACCCTGCACCCGGCGTGCCGATCATGTTCTTTTTCGGAATGCGGCAGCCGGTGAAACGCAGTGTGGCAAGCGGATGGGGCGCAATTGTTTCCAGGCGTTCGACAACCTCGAAACCTTCAAGGTCAGGCGTCACGATGAAGGCCGACAAACCCTTTGCGCCGGGTGCTTCGCCGGTTCTTGCAAAAAGCGTGTAGACGTCGGCGATACCACCATTGGAAATCCAGGTCTTTTCGCCGTCGAGCACATAGGCATCACCATCGTCGGTGGCGGTCATGGTCGAATTGGCAACGTCGGAACCGGACTGAGGTTCGGTCAATGCGAAGGCGGAGATCGCCTTGCCGGTGCGCGTCCGCGGAAGCCACTCGGCTTTCTGCTCGTCCGTTCCGAACAGGGAAATTGCACCGGTTCCGAGGCCTTGCATGGCAAAGGCAAAATCCGCCAGGCCGTCATGGCGGGCCAGCGTTTCGCGAATGAGGCAGAGGCTGCGCACATCCAGCTTGCCGTCCGGGGCACCGCTGTGCTGCAGGAAGCCTGCAGCACCGAGCGCTGTCACCAGATGACGGCAGGCTGCGTCCGTGTCCGAATGGTCAACATGAGCCAGATGCGATCCTGCCCAGATCTCCAGTTCTTCAGCGAGACGCCAGTGCTTTTCTTCGAAAAACGGCCAGTGGAGGAAAGATTTATCCGACATCAGTCGCCCTCGAACACCGGCTTTTCTTTTTTCACGAAGGCTTCGTAAGCCCGGCGGAAGTCGTTGCCCTGCATACAGATTGCCTGAGCCTGGGCTTCCGCCTCGATGGCCTGATCCAGGCCCATGGACCACTCCTGCGCCAGCATGGTCTTGGTCATGGAGTTGGAGAAGGTCGGTCCGGCAACAATACGGCCGGCCATGTCCATGGCCGTCTGGTCCAGCTCACCCGCCGGCACCACCGCGTTGAAGAACCCCCACACATGACCTTCCTCGGCCTTCATCGAGCGGCCGAGATAAAGCAGCTCCGCCGCACGGCCCTGCCCGATGATACGTGGCAGGATCGCGCAAGCACCCATGTCGCAGCCGGCAAGGCCGACCTTGTTGAACAGGAAGGCAACCTTGGCTTCCGGTGTCGCAACGCGCAGATCGGACGCCATGGCCATGATGGCACCAGCACCGGCGCAAATGCCGTCGACCGCGGATATGATCGGCTTGCCGCAGTTGAGCATGGCTTTCACCAGATCACCGGTCATGCGGGTGAAGGCCAGAAGTTCCTTCATGTTCATCTTCGTCAGCGGACCGATGATATCATGCACGTCGCCACCGGAGCTGAAGTTGCCGCCGTTCGGCAGGATCACCACTGCATGGACATCGTCCGAATAAACGAGATCCCTGAACCAGTCGCGCAGCTCGGCGTAGCTTTCGAACGTCAGCGGGTTCTTGCGTTCAGGGCGGTCGAGCGCGATCCGCGCAATGCCGTTCGCGATCTCACACTTGAAATGCGTCACGTCACTTCGCATTGCCGCTCTCCTCTTGGCTTTGACGTTTCAGGACCAGATCGAGGCGGCTCGAAAGCGCCGCGATATCTTCCGCCGACCAGCCGTCCAGCAGCCCGTCGATCCAGGTTTCGTGATGGGTTGCAAGTTCCTCGAAGGCGGCTCTGCCCTTCGGCGTCAGCCGGGCCACCTGGGCTCGCCGGTCACCTGGAACGGCGACACGCAGGGCCAGACCTTCCTCGGTCAGCTTGTCGACAATGCCGGTGACATTGCCGTTCGACACCTTCAGGAACGTAGACAATTCCGACATTTTCAATCCGTCGGGAAAGCGGGCGAGCGCCGACATGACGTCGAACCGCGGCAGCGTCGTGCCATGCTGGTCACGCAGGTTCCGGCGGATTTCGGCTTCAATGCCATTGACGGATTTCAACAGCTTCAGCCACAGGCGCAAACGCGTCTTGGACAGGGCTTCCTGTTTCGCTGCGGTTTCCGCCATCACAGCTCTCCTCCCGAAAGTGTCAGCGCGTGACCGTTGATGGACACCGCGCCATCAGAACACAGATAAAGCGCAGCTTCGGCCACTTCCGACACCTGGATGAAGCGTCCCTGTGGATTGTCCGCTTTCAGGCTGTCAGTCGCGGCTTCCCGGCTCATGCCGGTCTTTTCGACAATCGTGTCGATGGAGCGATGCAGCATCGGCGTCTCGATGAAGCCGGGGCAAATCGCATTGACGGTGATGCCGGTTCTGGCCAGTTCCCGCGCCAGCGAGCGCGTCAGCCCGACGACAGCATGTTTGGCGGCGCTATAAGCGCTTACATAGGGATAACCCCGCAGCCCGGCGGTGGAAGCTATTGCGATCATCCTGCCCCAGCCGCTCGCCTTCATGTCCGGCAAAACGGCCTGCCAGACATTCGACACGCCGAAGAGATTGACCGCCAGCATGGCCTGAAAGTCTTCCGCCGTGGTGCGGGCAAAGGGTTTGCTGCTGGCAGCCCCTGCGTTGGCGACCACGACATCAACCGGACCATTGACCGTCCGGGCGGCAGCAACGGCTGCCTGGACAGCCTGCGCATCGGTTACATCGCATACCTGGTACGGCAGCTTCTGTTCGGCAAGGCTTGCTTCCGTCCTGCCGAGAATAGTGACCTTTGCGCCTTTTTCAGCGAAGAGGTGGGCACAGGCGGCACCGACGCCACTGCCGCCACCGGTAACAAGGATATGGCGGCAAGCGACACTCATACCTTCAACATCTCCGCTTCCCGATCGGCCAGACGCCACATCTGGTCGCGGCCCGCGAGATACGGCAACGGCCAGTCGGTGGCGTTCCGGTCACCGATCTTGGCTGCTTCATGCAGCGTCCAATACGGATCCGCCAGATGCGGACGGCCGACGGCAACAAGATCCGCCCGGCCCGCCATCAGGATCGAGTTGGCGTGGTCTGCCTCGTAGATGTTGCCGACAGCCATGGTCGGCAGCCCGCCCTCGTTGCGGATACGGTCGGAGAACGGCGTTTGGAACATGCGGCCATAGACCGGACGCGCCTTCGGTGTGGTCTGACCCGCGGAGACGTCGACCAGGTCGACGCCGGCATCACGGAACCGGCGAGCTATCTCGACCGCGTCGTCCGGCGTGATGCCTTCCTCGCCCACCCAGTCGCAGGCAGAAATTCGAACAGACATCGGCTTGTGATCAGGCCAGACAGCGCGCATGGCGTTGAAGACCTCCAATGGCCAGCGCATGCGGTTATCCAATGACCCGCCGTATTCGTCCGTCCGTGCGTTGGACACCGGCGAAATGAAAGACGACAGCAGGTAGCCATGAGCCGCATGAAGCTCGATCATGTCGAAGCCGGCGCGCTCAGCCATTTCGGCTGCGGCAACGAACTCCGCCTTGATCGCGTCCATCTCGGCAAGTGTGATCTCGCGCGGCACGGCATTGCCGTCTGACCAGGGGATCGCGGACGCGGAAACAAGTTCCCAGTTGCCGTCGTGAAGCGGCTTGTCCATGCCTTCCCAACCGATCCGCGTGGAGCCCTTGCGGCCGGAATGGCCGATCTGGCAACAGATCTTGGCATCTGTTTCGGCATGCACGAAATCGGTCAACCGTTTCCAGGCCGCCTCGTGTTCAGGCGCATAGAGCCCCGGACAGCCTGGTGTGATCCGCCCCTCGGCACTGACGCAGGTCATTTCGACAAAGACGAGACCTGCCCCGCCCTTGGCACGCTCGGCGTAATGGACCATGTGCCAGTCGGTCGGCGAACCATCAACGGCCTTGTACTGCGCCATCGGCGAGACGACGATGCGGTTCTTCAACTCCATCTCGCGCAGTTTGAACGGCGTGAACATGGGTGCGCGCACAGGAGAATTCGGAGAAACGCCGGCCTGGTTCATGAACCAGCGCTCGGCAGATTCCAACCATTTCGGATCCCGCAGACGCAGGTTCTCGTGGCTGATGCGCTGGGAACGGGTCAGCATGGAATAGTTGAACTGGACCGGATCGAGATGGAGATAACGCTCGACGTGTTCGAACCATTCCAGCGAATTGCGCGCTGCGGACTGCAGACGCAGCACCTCCAGGCGCCGGTCTTCCTCGTAGCGCTTGAAAGCAGCGGCCATATCCGCTTCGGTGTGCAGGTATTCGGCGAGCGCAATTGCCGATTCAAAGGCAAGCTTGGTGCCGGAACCGATGGAAAAATGCGCCGTTGCGGCAGCATCGCCGAGCAGAACCACATTCTCGTGGCTCCACTTCTCGCACAGAACACGCGGGAAGCGGATCCAGGCGGAGCCCCGGATATGCTTGGCGTTGGTCATCAGCGGATGGCCGCCAAGGTGATCCTTGAAGATTTCCTCGCAGGTCCGGATGCTGTCTTCCTGGCTCATTTCGCCAAAGCCGAAAGCGTCAAAGGTTTCCTGCGTGCACTCCACGATGAAGGTCGCCGTTTCATCGTCGAACTGGTAGGCGTGCGCCCAGACCCAGCCGTGTTCGGTTTCCTCGAAGATGAAGGTGAAGGCATCGGCAAATTTCTGATGCGTGCCGAGCCAGACGAACTGGCAAAGGCGCTGATCGATATCAGGTTTGAACGTGTCCTGATAGAGCGTGCGGGTCTTGGAATTCAGACCGTCGCTGGCCACCACGAGATCGTAGTCCTTGCGATAATCCTCGGCGCTGTCGACTTCGGTTTCGAACTTCAGGTTGATGCCGAGCTCGCGGGCGCGCTCCTGAAGGAGCAGCAGCAATTTCATGCGACCGATACCGCAGAAACCATGCCCGGTGGAGACGAGACGTTCTCCACGCATATGAAGGGCGATGTCGTCCCAATAAGCGAAATTCTCGCCGATGGCCTTGGCGCTGACGGCGTCGTTCACCGCAAGGTTCTGAAGGGTCTCATCGGAGAGCACCACGCCCCAACCGAACGTATCGTCGGCGCGGTTGCGCTCGATCACGTCGATCTCGTGGGATGGGTCTCGCAGTTTCATCGAGATGGCGAAATAGAGACCGGCAGGTCCCCCGCCCAGACAAGCAATCCGCATACGAACCTCCCCTGCTGTGGTATGCTCAGCGAACCACAGGGAGATATTTATTTCAAGCCTAAAATTTCAAGCTTGAAATAAATGACGGTATCGATCTGCAAATCGTCTTTTATGTCAGGTTGGATACAGGTCCGGAACCGTTCAATGCGTCTCAGGAATTCGGGATATTGCCAGTCGATTCCCGCACCACGATCTCCCCGGCAATCGCTTCGTCGGCCGCAGCCTCCCCGGCAAAGATCCTTGCAACCGCTGACCCGGCCAGCTGTTCAATGGGCTGACGCAAGGTGGTGAGACGCGGGACCACGAGAGCTGCCAGTGCAATATCATCGAAGCCGGTGACGGAAAGATCCGCCGGAATGGCGATCTTCAGATCGCGGGCGCAGCGCAAGACACCGATGGCCTGCTGGTCACTTGCGGCGGCAATGGCTGTCGGGCGCGTCTCCCGGGAAGCGTCTTTCAGGATTGACCGGCCGATGTCTTCACCGCTGTCGTAATCAAAATGACCTTCGTGGACAGTAAGCGTGATCGGATCTTCCGGCGTTGACAGGGCCTTGATCCGGGCAACAAAGCCCTCCCGCCGCTGGCGGGCCACTTCCATGGATTGCGGGCCGGCGATATAGGCGATGCGGCGATGGCCGAGGCCGACGAGATGATCGGCGATCTTCGCCGAGCCGTCGAAATGGTCAGTGGCGACCAGCGGATAGGGACCGAAACGGCGGTCGAGCGAAACGATCGGCACGTCGGCCTTGTGTGTCTGGCCACCGTCGGAGGTTGCCACCACGATGACCCCGCACACGGCCCTGTCCAGCAATGCCGCGATCTGGGTCTGTTCGGCTTCCGCATCGTCATGGGAATTTGCGAGCATCACGGAGTGGCCCCGCTTGGCGGCTTCCATTTCGATATTCTTGGCGAGCTGGGAAAAGAAAGGGTTGGTGATATCCGGCACCACGAGGCCGATCACGTCGATGCTGTTGGTGCGCAAAGCCCTGGCAGCCAGGTTGGGCTTGTAGTCCAGCTCCTTCATGGCCGCGAGCACACGCTCCTTCAGGGGCTGCTTGACCGACTCGTTTTTGGACAGAACGCGGGAGACAGTACCAACGGACACACCGGCTTTGCGTGCGACGTCTTTGATTGTTGGCATGTTTTACGTTTCTCCCCGCGCCCCAGGCGTTGCCCCCCTTGAACCATTCCTCGGTGATCTGATCAAGCAAATGAATGCATTCAGGCAATGCGTTGGGCGGGGAAAGCCTCCATCTCGTCCAGACGTGGCAACGATGTTGCCGCTCCCTTGCGGGTTGTTGCCAGGGCCGCCGCCTGCATGGCGAACGAAATTGCATCCTCAATCGACTTGCCCGAGGCTATTCTTGCCGCAAAAGCACCGTTGAAACAGTCACCGGCGGCAACCGTATCGATGCTGCGAACCCTGGGCGCAGGCAAGGCGCCGGTACTGCCGTCGATTGACCATGCAACTCCGTCTGCCCCCATGGTGACGACGGCCCCGCGCAAGCCCAAGCTGCGCAACGCACCTGCCGCCTCGCGGGCTTCGGCCAGTGTTTGCGGTTCTGTTCCCAACAGGCCGCCTGCCTCACCCGCATTTGGTGTCAGGATATCGAAGCTGGACAGAACTTCAGCGGGCCAGGCAGGGTTCGGCGCGGGTGCCGGATCCATGATGACCAGCGCACCCGCCTCACGGGCAATCTGCGCGGCGGCCAGCGATGTTTCCAGACCGATCTCGTTCTGCAGAAGCAGGACGCGGCTCTTGCGGAGGATATCTGCATATCTCGAGACATTTTCCGGTGACAGCCTGCCATTTGCACCGGTGGAGAGGCGGATAATGTTCTGCCCGTCAGGGCCGACATCAATGAAGGCAAGACCGGTTGCGGTGTTGGTCATTTCCTCCAGAAGGATCGCAACCCCTTCTGGCCGGAGGGCTGCGGCGGCTTCCGCGCCAAAGCCATCTTTGCCGACGGCACCGATGAAGTTGACACTGGCTCCCAGACGGGCGGCGGCGACAGCTTGGTTGGCCCCCTTCCCGCCCAGCGAGGTGACGGTTTCGCGAACGGAAATCGTCTCGCCAATTTTCGGCCAGCGGTCGAGATAGCTGGTGAGGTCGATATTGATGCTGCCGACAACGGTAACGGACGTCAAAACGCAACTCCGCTGATGAGAATGATGTTGGCGTAGGGGGTCACCTCGCCGGTGCGGATCACGGCCCTGGCCGTTTGCGTCC
Organism: Labrenzia sp. C1B70; assembly: GCF_000475395.1. NCBI lineage: Bacteria > Pseudomonadati > Pseudomonadota > Alphaproteobacteria > Hyphomicrobiales > Stappiaceae > Labrenzia > Labrenzia sp. C1B70. The sequence goes on along the minus strand of NZ_AXCE01000045.1, from coordinate 231,314 downwards.
GGTGCTTGAAAGCCTCGTGCGTAAGCCTTGAAACGGTAATCGCCTTACCCGTCTCCTCCGCCCAGGAAGCCACTTCATGCTGCATCAACGAGGTCAGTTCCACAGATGCCTCCTCTGCCCAGACGGCACCTTCAATGACGAGTTCGGACTTCAGTGCGGTCAGCAGTTCGCGAAAGCTCGGCACCCCTGCAGTGACGGCAAGGTCGATCACCTTCACACCGGCCGGGACAGGCAGACCGGCATCGGCAACAACGATTTCGTCCAGGTGCCCGAGAGAAGCAACAAGCGAACTCAGGTGGCGGTTCAAAAGGGCTGTGCGTTTCATGTGGATGCGTACTTTGCACGGTAGTAGTCGAGGATGACGGCAACGATGATGACGACACCGGTGATCATCTGGCGCATGAAATCGCTGAGGCCGATCAGGATGAGACCGTTGGCGAGGACACCGATGATGAAGGCCCCCAGCAGCGTCCCGATGACCGATCCGCGCCCGCCGCTGAGACTGGTGCCGCCGATGATGACGGCAGCAATGGCATTGAGTTCAAAGCCGATGCCGGCAATCGGGCTGGAGATGTTGAGGCGCGCCATATAGACGACCGCGGCAATCCCGGCGGTCAGACCGCAGATGGTGAAGGCCGCGATCTTGTAGCGAGCCACCGAATGACCGGCCAGCCGGACGGCTTCCTCGTTGTTGCCGATACCGTAGATCAGACGGCCGAAGACCGTGAAGTTCAGCACGAACCAGGCAATGAACACCAGTAGAAGCGCCACCAGGAACACTACCGGCACACCGTAAACCATGGCGGACCCGAATTCCTCGAACGCGAAGGGGAAGGAATAGATTGTCTGTGCCTCGGAAACCTGCAGCGCAGCACCGCGGGCAATGTTCAGCATGCCGAGCGTGATGATGAAAGACGGCAGCGACCAGTAGGCACTGATGGCGCCGTTGAGAAAGCCGCAGAAGACGCCGGTCAGGGTGGCTGCGACCACGGCTAGCGCAATCGCCTCAGCCGGGCCAAAGCCGGGCAAGGTGATCGCCTTGCCGGCAACAACGGCTGCAAAGGCCATCACCGAGCCGACAGACAGATCGATGCCGCCGATCAGGATCACGAAAGTCATGCCGACGGCCAGCACAAGGTTGATGGTGATCTGGGTCAGGATGTTGGTGATGTTGTTGGGCGTCAGAAAGTGCTCGGTGAAGAGCGAGAAAAAGACGATCAGCGCCAGCAGGGCCAGGCCGATGCCTGCGTTGTGCAACACCGTCCGGATGGAGAACTTCGGTGCGGCGGCGGCCGTTTCACTCAAGGTTTCGGTTGTCATTTGTCGTTTTCCCCGGCGCTCGGCGTTTGCCCGTAGGCCAGTTTCAGAATGTTTTCTTCAGAGAAATCCGGGCGTTTCACTTCGCCCTGGATCTCATGTTCGGCAAGCACCAGAATGCGATCGGCCAGTGTCATCAGCTCCGGCATTTCCGAAGAGACGACAAGCAAGGCAACCCCTTCTCGGGCCAGGTCTTTCAGAATGGCGTAGATTTCGGCCTTGGCGCCGACGTCCACACCGCGTGTCGGCTCGTCGAGCAGCAACACCTTCGGATTGCGCGCCAGCCATTTTGCCAGAACAACCTTCTGCTGATTGCCGCCGGAAAGGCTAGAGGCAGGATCCGAGGCCCGTCCGTACTTGAGGGTCAGCCGGGCGGCGCTTGCGACAGCCTGGCGCGTTTCCTCGGCCAGCTTCAAAAGCCCCTTGCGCGAGACCGAGCCCATGTTGGCCAGCGATATGTTGGCAGCAATGGGCATGTCCAGAATGAGGCCTTCGTCCTTGCGATCTTCGGTGACGAAACCGATGCCCGCAGCAATGGCGTCACGCGGCCCCTTGAAGCGCACTTCCACGCCATCACGGTAGATCTTGCCGGACGTGAGCGGATCGATCCCGAAGATGCCGCGCAGGATTTCGGTACGCCCTGCCCCGACAAGTCCGGATATCCCGACAATCTCGCCGTAACGCAAATCAAGCGAAACCCCGTTTGTCCCGGGATTTGCAACGGTCAGAAGGTCTTCCAGCCTCAATGCGCTTGCGCCAAGCGCATGGCCATCGGGCTGTTCGTCCTGTTCGGCGGCAAGCTTGCGCCCCACCATCCGCTGCACAACACCTTCCGGAGTGGTCTCGCTGATCAGATCGGTCGCAATGGTCTTGCCGTTTCGAAACACGGTGACACGGTCACAGATGGCAAACACCTCATCGAGGTGGTGCGAAACGAATACCACGGTGACCCCGTCCGCCTTGATACCGGCAACGATGTCAAACAGGCGTCTGGTCTCGCGTTCCGTCAGGGTTGCGGTCGGCTCGTCCAGGATCAGGATCCGGCTTTTCGACTGCAACGCCCGGGCAATTTCGACCAGCTGGCGATGGGCAATCCCGAGAGAGCGGACTGGAGCGGTGACGTCCACATCCGTCAGTCCGATAGCATCCAGTGCGTTGCGCGCGCGCCGGTTCATTTCCTTGCGGTCCAACAGACCGAGGCTGTTCTTCGGCAGATGTTCTATGGAGATATTTTCGGCGATGGTGAGATGTTCAAGCAGGTTGAATTCCTGATGAACCACCTGAACGCCATGATCCTTGGCGTCATGCGGGCTCATTGGGCGGTAAGGTTCGCCTGCCAGGGCGATCTGACCCGCGTCGTAGGGAAACACGCCTGAAAGGATCTTGATAAGGGTGGATTTGCCGGCGCCGTTTTCTCCGACGAGCGCATGAACCTCGCCTTCATCCAGGGAGAAACTGACCCCGTCCAGTGCCTTGACGCCACCGAAATGCTTTTTCAGACCCTCGACCGTCAGGAAAGCACGGTCCGGTGCAGCGGCGGGCGCTGCGGCAAGCGATGCTGCTGCCATGGTGCGTCCAGTCGTTTTTTGATGGATAAACAGCTCCCGCCCTGAAGCTGACCGGGCGGGAGCGTTCTTGAGACTGCTTACTTCGCAGTCACCAATTCGATCGGCGTCTTGACCCAGCCCTGAAGCTGCTCACCGGTCGAAACGACGTCGAGCGCCATGTCGATGGCATTGGCCGCCATGTCGGTGCCGAACTGGTCGACGGTAGCCAGCATCCGGCCGTCTTCGATCATCGGGCCGACTGCAGGAATGTTGTCAAAACCGATGACTTCAATGTCGGTGCGGCCGGCGCTTTCCAGTGCCTTTACAACGCCAATCGCCATGGAGTCGTTGGCCGCCATCACGCCCTGAACGTCGGGATGCGCTGTCAGCATTGTGGCGAAGACCTGGTTGGCTTCTTCGGTTTCCCAATGCGCTGTCCGGCTGTCGAGCAGGTCCAGCTTGTACTCGGCAACAGAGTCTTCAAAGCCCAGGCGGCGCTGCGTGGCATTGTCCGCACCCGGGTTGCCCTCGATGATGACAACCTTTGCGCCCTCACCCAGCTTCTTGCCCAGTGCATCACCGGCAAGCTTGGCACCGCCCCGGTTGTCCGGGCCGACGAACGCGAGTTCTACGCCCTGTTGCTTCTTGGCTTCCTCGTCAAGCGCCACATCGAAGTTGACCACGACGATACCGGCTTCCATCGCCTTTTTCAGCGGACGGACCATGGCGCGGCTGTCAGCCGGAGCGACAACGATGGCGTCAACACCCTGCGTGATGAAGTTTTCGACCGCATTGATCTGGGATTCAAAGTCGGTCTCGTTCTGCATGCCGACGGCCTTGAGCTCATAGTCGCCACGGCGCTTCTGGTGCTCCTCGGCACCAACCATCATGTTCTGAAAGAACTCGTTGGCCAGTGATTTCATGATCAGGCCCACCACCGGCTTGTCGTCGGCAAGAGCGGTTCCACCAAGCAAAGCGAGGCCGGTCGCTGCCGCGGCAGCGATTTTCAATAACTTCATGATTTTCCTCCCAAAAAGGCTGCACCTCTCACGCCATTCCAAGGGCGCTATCAGGCTGCACAATTGAAAGCACGGCCGAATTACAACGTCAATATGAAACGTTTCATTTTTTTGAATGCATTCATTTCATGCGTAGAAATAGCGAGTGATTTCAGGATCTTTCACCTGAATTTAAACGTGAAAAAATTTACTCGGGAACGTTATGGCGCAGCAAAAAGGGGGCCGAATCCAGCCCCCTGACTTCCTGCCTGACTGCAATGGCACAACCTGTTGCAGATGCACAAACCGGATAACAGAGCGCGCAGTCTTACAGGTTTCGAGGCGTCAGCGACCGGAACGCGAAGGCGTGATGCGCAATGCAGGGCCTACTCGCCATCCACTTGGCACCCGCGGCCCTGGTTTGACAGCCTCTACTCCTCGCGGCCCTCGTTTTCCCGATCGCGCTCGTAGTGTCTGGAAATCGGAAATTCCGGCAGCCAGGCTTCGCGGCGAATGGTCCAGAGTTCGTAGGTCGGGGTCATTTGGTCGGGTGCGTCCAGTGCTCCCAGATGCACCTCGGTTTCATCACCCGTTTGCGAAAAAACGGACGACCCACACCGAGGACAGAAAGACCGCCCCCGATACGCGCCCGTTTCTCCTTCGTGGCTTACGGCATCCTGCGGAAAGACAGCAGAGGCGTGGAACAGCGCCCCGTGGTGCTTGCGGCAGTCAAGACAATGGCAAAGGCCGACCCGATACGGTTCGCCTTCTGCCACGAACCGGACATTCCCGCACAGGCAGCCACCGGTGTATCGCTTCATGATCTCGTCTTCCTTCGGCCGTCTGGATGTCGCACAAATCTGTTCGGACCTGTCGATACATGATCCGGCCGAGGCTGATCAATCCTCAGATGCAGCGTCCGCCGTCAACTTCCATCGCAACTCCGGTAATCATGCCCGCCTCATCCGAGCACAGGAAACAGGCTGCGTTGCCCATGTCTTCCGGTGTCGAAAAACGGCCGATGGGAATGGTGGAGAGGAACTTGGCACGCATTTCCGGCGTGTCTTCACCCATGAAGCTTTTCAGAAGCGGCGTTTCGCCGGCCACCGGGCAAATTGCGTTGACACGCACGCCCGAGGGGGCAAGTTCGACCGCCATCGTCTTTGTCGCGGTGATCATCCACCCTTTTGAGGCGTTATACCAGTTGAGCCTGGGACGCGGGCTGAGGCCTGCGGTGGACGCCACATTCAGGATCGCCCCCTTGCCGGCTTCCGTCATGGCCGGGACGAAGTGCTTCGCGGTCAGATAGACCGACTTGCAATTGACCGCGAGGACCCGGTCGAACTCTTCTTCCGTGACGTCCTGCATCAGTTTGGGCAGATGCGTGATACCGGCATTGTTGACCAGGATATCGACTCCGCCGAGCAGCGAGGAGGCAACATCGGCCAAGTGGCTGACGCTGTCATTGCTGGAGACATCCGTCTTGATGGCCAGTCCGCCAACTTCCGCGGCAATTTCCTCTGCAAGGTCCAGGTTCAGGTCGGCGACCATGACCTTTGCGCCTTCTGCTGCGAACTTGCGCACGATGCCGGCACCAAAGCCCGAGGCCCCACCCGTGACAATCGCCTTCTTTCCTTCAAGTCTCATGCAAACCTCCCGATCTTGGTTCCTTGCTCTCCAGCGTCATCCCGGCCGAGCGAAGCGCGAGCCGGGATCGGGGAGCTACATTCAATTGTTCTTGGTACGCGCATCGAATTGAGCGTCCGGGCGTTCACCCGTGAAACGCCGCAACGGTCTTCAGCGTGGTGAAACCGTAAAGCGCCTCGAACCCCTTTTCCCGGCCGTGACCGGACTTGCCCATACCGCCGAACGGCAACTCGACACCGCCACCGGCACCGTAGTTGTTGATGAAAACCTGACCGGTCCGGATCTTTTTGGCGAGCCGCATCTGGCGGGCACCGTCGCGGGTCCACAGGCTCGCGACAAGGCCGTAGTCCGTGCCATTGGCAATCGAGATTGCTTCTTCCTCGTCGTCAAAGGGAATGATCACCTGCACCGGGCCGAAAATCTCGTCCCGTGCCAGCACGTGGCCGGGCGAAACGCCGGCAAAAAGGGTCGGGCAGACGTAGTTCCCGCCTTCCGGTGCGTCCTGCAACACACCTTCCGCCACCTTTTGCAGGTCCGCTCCCCGATCCAGAAAACCGGAGACGATGTCTTTCTGCTTGGCCGAGATCAGCGGTCCGACGTCGAGATCGTTCAGTGCAGGCCCGACCGTCAGCGACCCATAGCGAGCCGCCATGCGCTCGGTCACCTGATCGAGAACGGACCTGTGCACCAGAATGCGTGAGGAAGCGGAGCAGGTCTGCCCGGCGTTCTGGATGCCTGCGTTCACCAGGAATGGCAGGGCAGCATCCAGATCGGCATCCTCGAACACAAGCTGAGGCGACTTGCCGCCGAGCTCCAGCGTTACCGGCACGACATTCCGGGCTGCCGCCGTCTGCACCTGAACACCGGTTGCAACCGAACCGGTGAAAGAGATGTGGTGGACACGCGGATGTGCGGTCAAGGCCGCACCGGCTTCCGACCCGAGACCCGGAACCACGTTCAGCGCACCGTCAGGCAAACCGGCCTGGCGGGCGAGATCGGCAAAGGCGAGCGCCGTCAGGCAGGCGTCTTCCGCCGGTTTCAGCACACAGGCATTGCCTGTTGCCAACGCCGCGCCAACTGACCGGCCGATGATCTGCATCGGGTAGTTCCAAGGCACGATATGCCCGGTAACGCCGTGCGGTTCGCGCAATGTGTAGACCGTGTACCCATCGAGATAGGGAATTGTCTCGCCATGGAGCTTGTCTGCAGCCCCACCATAAAACTCCAGATAGCGGGCAAGAGCGACAGCGTCTGCGCGTGCCTGTTTCAACGGCTTGCCGACGTCGATGGATTCGATCCGCGCCAGATGGTCGACCTTTTCCAGCACCAGCTCGCGCAGGCGAAACAGGAACCGGCCGCGCTCGGCGGCGTTGGTCCGCCCCCATTCGCCTGCCATGGCGGCTTCGGCCGCATCGACCGCTGCATCGATATCAGTCGCTCCACCGCGGGCAATCGCACCTATGCGTGCCCCGGTCGAAGGATCGTTGAGCGGCAGTTCTCCGCCTCCTGCCGGATCCACCCATTTTCCGCCGATCAGGCATTTGGCCGGATCGAACCAAAGGTCCAGTTCCAGGGTCATGGGTTCCTCCCCTAAAGGATGCCGGCCGGAAGGACCGGTGCGGCAGCAACAAGTTGTTGGGTATATGGATGGTTCGGCCGGTCGAAGACCGTGTCCGTCGGGCCTTGCTCGACAATCTTGCCGGCTTTCATCACCAGCACCCGATCCGTTATCGAACGGACCACGCTGAGATCGTGGCTGATGAAGAGGTAGGTCAGGCCAAACCTGTCGGCCAGGTCTGCCAGTAGATCGAGCACCTGGGCGCGAACGGACACATCGAGTGCTGAAACTGCTTCGTCGAGAATGATCAGGTCCGGCTTGATGATGAGCGCACGTGCGATTGCGATGCGCTGACGCTGGCCACCGGAAAACTCGTGAATGTATTTGTGGGCATCCGACGCGCTCAGACCGACGCTTTCAAGAGCTTCGGCAATTGCCGCGTCTCGCTCGGCCCCTTTGGGCGGGTCAGAGAGCAGATGGAAAGGCTCCGTGATCAGCCTGTCCACCCGCCAGCGCGGATTAAAGCTTCCATAGGGGTCCTGAAAGACCACCTGCATGCGTCGGCGCACGATCTGGTTGGCGTGGTGATGGGTGAAGACAGGCAGACCGTCGAACAGAATTTCGCCGCCCTGCACTTCTTCCAGACCCAGGATAGCCCGCGTCAGTGTGGACTTGCCGCAACCCGATTCACCGACAAGACCGAGGCTCTCGCCCTTGCGGATCTCGAAGCTGACGCCATCAACAGCACGAAACTGCGTGGTCTTGCCCCACCATCCGTGTGTATGTCCGGTATAATCGCGCACGACATCACGCACCTGCAGCAGGGGCTGCTCCAGCGTTTCGTTGCCGCGTTCGGGCACATGGGCGGAGGCTTCCAGCAACGCGCGCGAATAGGGATGCTGCAGATTGCCGAAGAGCGTCTTGGCCGGACCGCTTTCGACCACCTCGCCCTGACGCATGATCACCAGATCGTCGGCAAGGTCGGCCACAACCGCGAGGTCGTGGCTGATCAGCATCAGCCCCATGCTGTCCTCGGCGACGAGACGCTTCAGAAGTTCCAGGATCTGTGCCTGGGTCGTGACATCCAGTGCAGTGGTCGGTTCGTCGGCAATCAGAAGCTTGGGCTTGAGCGCAATGGCCATGGCGATGACCACTCTCTGGCGCTGACCGCCGGAGAGTTCGTGCGGATACCGGCTTAACGGAAACCGTTCCTGCGGTAGTTCCGCGCGTTGCAGGGCATCCGCTGCGCGAACCATTGCTTCGGCTTTCGAAACGCGCTCGTGGATCAGGATTGTCTCGGCAACCTGGTCGCCGATGGTCTTCAGCGGATTGAGCGCGGTCATCGGCTCCTGGAAGACCATGCCGACGTCCCGCCCGCGCAGGCCACACATTTCGGCTTCGCCAAGCGACAGGATATCCTTGCCCGACAGATTGATCGAACCGGTGCAGGAAGCGCCGCCCGGCAACAGCTGCAGCACGGAAAAGGCCGTGATCGACTTGCCTGATCCACTCTCGCCGATCACCCCGAGAATACGGCCCGGCGCCACTTCCATTGAGACATTCCGGAGGATCTGAAGACCGTGAATGGAAAGCGACAGGTTCCTTATGGTCAGAAGGCTCATGTCCGGGCCCTCCTGAGTTTCGGATCGAGACTGTCCCGCAGGCCATCGCCAAGCAGGTTCAGTCCAAGCACCGTCAGAAGGATGGCAAGGCCCGGAAACAACGCCAGATGAGGCGCGAGCGATATCATCGTCTGGCTGTCTGCCAGCATCCGCCCCCAACTGGCAGTCGGCGGCTGTGCTCCGAGGCCGACATAGCTGAGCCCCGCTTCGGCGAGAATGCCCAGAGAGAACTGGATCGTGCCCTGAACGATCAGGAGATTGGCAACGTTGGGCAGGATGTGTTCCAGCGAAATACGCGCCGAGCCTTTGCCCGCGACCCGCGCCGCCAGAATGTATTCCCGGTTCCAGAGCGACAGCGCGGCGCCCCGCGTCAGGCGGGCGAAGACCGGGATATTGAAGATGCCGATGGCGATGATGGCGTTGAGCGCCGACGCCCCGAAGACGGCAGTGATCATGACCGCGATCAGAAGGCTTGGAAACGCAAACACAAGGTCATTGGCGCGCATGATGATCTCGTCCATCAGGCCGCCTTTCCTGGCAGCTGCCGCAAGACCGAGCGGCACACCAACAGCCATGCCGATGCCGACAGCCACCAGGGCAACGGCAATGGACGTTCGTGCACCGACCATGATCATGCTGAGAATGTCCCGTCCAAACTGATCGGTACCGAAGGGGTGCAGCCAGCTTGGCGGCTTCATTCGGTTGGCGATATCCAGCACTGTCGTGTCATACGGTACCCAGACGAGGCTGATAAGCGCGGCGGCCGTGAACAGAAGCGTCAGAATGGCGCCTGGCAGCAGTGTGCGGCTGTGGAACAGGACGCTCATCAACGTCGCCTCCGCAGTCTCGGATCGACCCAGGCATAGGCCATATCGACAGTGAAGTTGACGACGATGACCGCAAAGACCAGCAGCATCACGACGCTTTCGACCACGATCAGGTCGCGCGCGCTGATCGACTGAAAGACCAGCCTGCCGAGGCCCGGCAGGAAGAAGACATTTTCAATGATGATTGCGCCCGCCAGCAGGAAGGAGAATTGCAGCCCGAGGATCGTCAGCACCGGAATAAGGGCGTTGCGCACCGCATGACGCCAGAGTGCCTGCCCCTTGCTGAGACCCTTGGCACGGGCAGTGCGGATGAAGTCCTCTCCCAGCGTGTCCAGCAGGCTGGAGCGCATGACCCGTGTCAGGATGCTCGCCTGCGGCAGGGCCAGGGCGATGGCCGGCAGCGTCAGCGCCTTCATGGCGGCAAAGAAGCCTGCGTCCCACCCGGGAAACCCGCCGGCGGAAAACCAGCGCAGATTGATGGCAAAAACCAGCACCATCAGCATCGCGAACCAGAAATTGGGGATGGCGATGCCGAGCTGTGTCACGCCCATGACAGCGCCATCGGCGTGGGAGCCCCGGCGCGAGGCAGCCCAGATGCCGGCCGGAAAGGCGATCAAGGTGCTCAGCACCAGAGCATAGACCGCCAGCGGCAGAGACACCCAAAGCCTGTCGGCGATCATGCCTGCAACGGGCGTGCGATATGTGTAGGACGTGCCGAAATCGCCGACCAGAAGGCCACCCGCCCAGGCTGCATAGCGCTCTAGGATGCTGCCGCCAAGGCCCAGTTCTTCGCGCAGGGCTGCAAGCGTGTCTTCCTGGGCATTGAGGCCAAGCATGTAGGACGCCGGGTCCCCCGGCACCACTTCCAGCGCCAGGAAGATTATCACCGACGCGGCCACGAGGCTGAGCCCCAGGGACAGAAGGCGTTTCAGGAAATATTGCAGCATGAACGCGTCGCGTGCCTATCGGCAGTCAGATACCGGCAAAAGGAAAGGAGTGAAGGTGGATGCCCGCACACCGGGCGCGAGCATCCGCTTCGCGGTATGGGTCAGTCTTCCCAGTAGACCGCCGTCAGATCCGTTGCCTGGGTCGGTTGGTTTTCCCAGAGCCCCTTGATCTTGGCGTCGGCGATGGTCGGGAATGCAAGCTGGAACAGGTAGGTGTTGACGTAGTCCCTGGAGATCGTCTCCTGAGCCTGTTTCAGAAGGTCGGAGCGTTTTGCCGGATCGTTCTCCGCAGTCAGATCGGCAATGAGCTTCTGGAAGTCCGCATTGTCATACTGGAAATAGTAATCCGGCCGGGCATAGATGCCGATATCCATCGGCTCGGTATGGCTGACGATTGTCAGGCCGAAATCCTTGCCCTTGAAGACCTGCTCAAGCCACTGCGCCCATTCCAGGTTGGTGATTTCCGTTTCGATACCGACGGCACGGAGCTGAGCGGCGATGATCTCCCCGCCCCGGCGGGCATAGGATGGCGGCGGCAGCTTGAGTGTGGTGGTGAAACCATCCGCATAGCCGGCCTCGGCCAGCAGCTTCTTGGCGAGGTCCGGATCGTACTGGCTGCTCCCCGTCAGATCGACGTAATCAGGGTTATGCGGCGCAAAATGCGTTCCGATCGGCGTGCCGTAGCCGAACATCGCGCCATCGATGATCGCCTGCCGGTCAACCGCGTGTGCAATCGCTTCGCGCACCTTGATGTTGTCCAGCGGCGGCAACTTGTTGTTGGCTGCAAGAATGGTCTCGCCTTCGGTAGAGCCGACCAGCACCTGGAAGCGGGCGTCGGCCTCGAACTGCGGCAGGTTTTCCGGCGCTGGAAAACCGACGAAGGCGTTGACGTCTTCCGCCATCACGGCCGCAAAGGCAGCCGTCGGATCGGAAATGAACTTGAAGGTGACCTTGTCGAGCTTGGCCGGCTCACCCCAGTAGTCTGCGTTCTTTTCCAGATCGATCCGGTCGCCCTGCACCCAGTCGGTGAACTTGAACGCGCCTGTTCCAACCGGCTTGCTCTTGATATCGCCAATGGATTCCGGAGCGACAATAACCGCATCGCCCCAAGCCATGTTGAACAGGAAACTGCCGTTAGGCTCCTTGAGCGTTACCTTCACGGTCAGCGGATCCACGACTTCCACGCTCTCGATACCGGCAAACAGCGCTTTCTGGGCGTTCTGACTGTCGTCTGCGCTGGCACGATCGAGACTGAACTTGACGTCGTCCGCCGTCAGATCCGATCCATCGTGAAATTTCACGCCGTCGTGCAGCTTGAAGGTATAGGTCTTGCCGTCCTCGGAAATCTCCCAGCTTTCGGCCAGCCCGGGATTGACCGAACCATCCGGACCGAAGCGGGTCAGGCCTTCGAAGACGTTGGAGTAAAGGACAGAATCAATCGCGCCTGCAGCGGCACCAGTCGGGTCCAGATGTGGCGGTTCCAGTTGCATGGCAACCACGATATCGCTCTTTGCATGGGCCATTCCCATGCTCGCTGCCAGCGCCAAAGCACTGACCAGACCCAATCCAAACTTACGCAAACGCATGACTTCCCCCTTTATTGAGGCTGCTTTCGCAAGGCCTTGCCAACAGCTCGATCAGCGAACGGCCCATGACCTTCGCAGAATCGAGCATGTCATCCACTCCCACATATTCGTCCGGTTTATGTGCCAGATCCAGAATGCCCGGGCCATAGGCGATACAATTTTTCAGTTTGCCGATACGATCGATATGCTTCTGGTCGTAGGTACCCGGGCTGACGACATATTCAGCTTCACGGCCCATGGTTTCGGCAATGGCCTTGGCGACGGTCCGCACGACGGGCGCATCCTTTTCGGTCATGGTGGGCAACACCCTGTGCAATTCCCGCAAGTCATACCGGAACTTGTCGCGCCGTCCTTCAACCGTCTTCAGAACTTCCAGAACTTCCGCCTGCACGTCGTCGATATTTTCTTCCAGCAGGAACCGGCGGTCGATCACCATCCGGCAACTGTCCGGCACGCAGGGGCTCGGAAGACCGGTAAAGTCCGCATCGCCTTCCGATTGACCACCGTGGATGGAATTGATGTTGAGCGTCGACTGTTTCGCGCCTTCCGGCACCACCGGCATTTCGGTGCGCTTTTGCGCGAGCGCCGGAAACAGGCTCTGCTCCATCTCGTCGATCACCGCTCCCATGTGCCGGACGGCACAATCGCCGAGGAACGGCATAGAGCCATGAGCGATCTCTCCGAATGTCTCCAGCTCGGCCCACCACACACCTCGGTGACCGAGGCAGATCCGGTCCTTGTTCAGCGGCTCGGGAATGATGACATGCTGAACCCGGTCCGGACTAAAATAGCCCTTGCCTGCAAGATAGGCGACGCCGCCGTAGCCACCCGATTCCTCGTCGGCCGTTCCGCTGATCTCGATAGCTCCGGCAAAGTCCGGACAGACTGCAAGGAAAGCCTCGGCTGCAACGATGCTGGCGGCAAGGCCGCCCTTCATGTCACAGGCGCCGCGGCCGTAAATCTTGCCGTCGACAAGTTCCCCGCCGAAAGGATCCTTTGTCCAGCCGTGGCCGACGTCGACAACGTCGATATGACTGTTGAAGTGCACGCATTCGCCTGGCCGGTCGCCATCCCGACGCGCGACGATGTTCCAGCGCGGATACTTGTCGCTGTCGCCGGGTGTTCCATGCGCCCGGATCAGTTCGATGTCGAAGCCGGACCTGGACAGACGCTTCTGCAGATAATCGCAGATATCGCGGTAGTTCTCGCCGGGCGGGTTGAGCGTGGGAATGCGCAGAAGGTCCTGGGTCAACGCGATCAGATCCTCGCGCCTTCCGTCGATCTCCCGGATCAGGTCGTCTGCTAGCGCCATCCCGTCTCAGCCTCCCCTTGGTAAAAGCAACGAGAACTATGCTACCGTCAAACTACGGTGCCAATACCGTAGGAACACGGTGGAACATGACAGACCTCGACCAACTGGCCTTCGAAAACGCGCCCATGGGTTTGGCGCTGACCGAAAACCGGATCATTCGTGCCTGCAATCAGACATTCGTTGAGATGTTCGGGTTCAAGAAGTCTGAGCTGATCGGGCAGAGTTTCCGGCTGCTCTACGGCACGGATCAGGAATTTCACCAGATCCGCGACATTGGCCTGGAGCCCTTGCGACGGTCCCTGCCCTACACGGACGAGCGGTTGATGCGCCGGTCCGATGGAACGCCAATCTGGTGCCGGTTTCGGGCGCGAACGCTGACGCCGGAAACACCGCTGGCACGAATCGTCCTGAGTTTCGCCCTGATCGACAATGCAGCCGCCGGGCCTAAGCTGACACCGCGCGAACGAGACGTCCTGCTGCTTCTTTCCCAGGGACAGACCAGCAAGGAAATGGGCCGTGTCCTGAGCCTGTCTCCAAGAACCGTTGAGGATGTGCGCGCGCGGCTGTTGAAGAAGTTTCAGGTCAAAAGCGTTGCCGTGCTGCTGTCCCGGCTTTCCGGACAATAGACGGCACGCTTCTGTTCGCTTGTTACTCGCCTGGTTTCAAACCATTGGGCTTGAAGGCCCCGCCGAAGGGCGACGGATTGGCTTTCACCGGCGCTTCAACCGGCGCCGTGGACGCAGGTGCCTGGTTCTGCTGTTGCGCTTCCATTTTCCGGCGCTGCTCCTCCAGAAGTTCCTGCTGACGCGCGCGCTTGTCATCGAGGATCTGCTGTTTGCATACGCCAGCATCGTGCTGCGAACCCTGATAGGTGGCAAAGCCTGCAACACCCAGTAGGATCACGAAGATCGTCAGCGGGTGGACGAGCGTCCGCAGAACCGGATTGCCGTAAATGCGGGAACGCGCAGCAGTGCCGGTCCGCATCACTTCCTTCCGCCGCATGTGTGCTTCGTGGACCACTGCCCCGATCAGCGTAATACCGATGATGATGACCGCCAGCGCCGACAAGGAAGGGTCTGTCCCATGACGGACCTTGGAAGCCAGTGCCGTGGTGAACGTATTGCCGGAGAGGATCGTGAAGACGGTGGTGTTGTAGTTCTCGAAGGATGCCAGGAAGGTCAGAAACGCGGCAGAGCCGATGGCCGGCCACAGGAACGGCAACAGGATCTTGCGGAAGGCCTGTCCCGGCGTCGCGCCGAGATCGAGCGCGGCTTCCGTAAGGATCGGATCGAAGCGTTGCAGTCTTGCGAGAAACACCAACATCGCATAGGCGGAAATGAAGGTGACCTGACCGGCAAGCGTCAGGAACATGCCGTTGTAGAAGATCGAACCGTAGTCCGCCCCGACAGACCTGCCGAAAGCGCCCCAGAAGACAATGGTCGAGATGCCGAGAACGACGCCCGGAATGAGGATAGGCGTGATCAGCACCGTGTAGAGCGCCGCACGCAGGCGCGGTCCGAGCTCCGATAGCGCAAGCGCTCCCGCCAGCCCGATCGGCACGGCAATGACCACCACACTGATGGCGATCACCAAGCTGTTGGCCAGCCCGCTCATAAGACGGTCATTGGCGAAGAGGACACCAAACCAATCCGTCGTGAAGCATTCCCATGGCGTGATCCGCGGGAAAGAGGACGAATTGAACGCCGTGATCACCATGATGATCAACGGCCCGAACAGGAAGGTGAAGAAAAGCAGGGAGAAGCCTGCCGCGACCACGCCGCCGCCTGTGCCCCGGTTCATCGGCCGATCTCCCCGATGGAGACCTTGAAGATCCGCATCAGCATCATGACGAAGGAAATGCAGACAATCAGCAGGATCACCGCATAGGCCGAACCGCGTTGCCAGTTGGCGCTCTCGTTGAACCACTGGTAGATGAGCTGGGTGAACCAGAGATTGGAAGGACCGCCGAGAATCTGGGGTGCTGCAAGCGCACCTGCCGTCAGCATGAACACCATGGTTGCCCCGGAGGCGATGCCCGGCTTGGCAACCGGCAGCACCACCCGCCAATGCACCCGCCACCAGCTTGCGCCCATGTCCCTTGCCGCTTCGATCTGGTTGCGGTCGAGCGCCTCGACAGCATTGAAGATCGGGAACACCATCAGAAGGATGTAGGCATAGGTCAGCCCGGAATAGAGCGCGACGTCAGCCCGGATGAAATCGACAGGCTGATCCCAGAGCCCCACCGACATGCCGATGCCGTTGATGAGGCCCGTGGAGCCGAACAGGACACGGAAGGCGAAGGCACGCAGGATCTCGTTGACCCAGAAGGGCACGATCAGGCCGATGACCATCATCCGCGCCGCCACGCCAGTGGCCGAATGAGCGAGAATGAAGGCAATCGGGTAGCACAGAAGAATGTCGATACAGGTGACGAACACCGCCGCGATCAGGGTCTTGAACAGGATACCGATATCGAGCGTGTTGACCGTGCCGTCGTTGCCTTGGAAAAAATAAGAGTAGTTTTCAAGAGTATAGACATCTTGCGGTCCACCGACTTCAGCTGCCGGCAGGTTGAACCGGAAGGAATAGTCGAGCATTGCCACCTGCGGCAGCGTGATCAGGCAGATGACCCAGAACAGGACCGCCACGGCGACGAACGATGCAGCGCCAAGACCATGCTTGCCGGAAATTTCCCTGAATACATTTTGAAGCGCTTTCATCCTCACGCTCCCGCAAGTGCGCCATGCGGCAGGACGATTGCCTGCTCAGGCGTGAAGCCGAGCGATACAGCACCACCGGAGAGATTGTCCGGCGCACCGCCGAGGTTGACCCGGGTGAGCCGAAGCTGGACACCGTTCGCTTCCAGGAACATCTGCCGCGAATTGCCTTCGAACTCTTCCTTCACCCAGTTTGCTGTCAGGCTGTTGGTGGCGCCTTCGCCAAGGCTCAGTTGCTCAGGCCGAATGAACAGGATGCAGTCTTCGCCCGCCTTGTACTGGCGCCCGCCTGCTGCCCTTCCCTGCAGGCGGCCGAGTGGCGTTTCAACGGAAACCAGCGCTTCCGACTGCTGGGCAACCTTGCCTTCGATGGCATTGGTCTCGCCCACAAATGAGGCCACAAACGAAGTCTTCGGCCGATTGTAGATGGTTTCAGGCGGGTCGACCTGCTCGATAACGCCGGAGTTCATGACCGCGACACGGTCCGACATCGTCAGGGCCTCACCCTGATCGTGGGTGATATAGATGAAGGTCAGCCCGACGCGCTGCTGGATCGCGCGCAATTCGGTGCGCATGTGGTGGCGCAGTTTCAGGTCGAGCGCGGACAGTGGCTCATCAAGAAGCAGAATATCAGGCTCGACCGCCAGCGCACGGGCAATCGCCACGCGCTGTCGCTGACCGCCGGAAAGTTCGTGCACCTTTTTGTCGCCGACACCGGGAAGCGCGATCATGTCCAGAAGTTCGTCTGCCCGCTTGCGCCGGTCCTTGCGGCCGATGCCCCGGACCTCCAGCGGAAAAGCGATGTTGTCGGCGACGCTCATCAGTGGAAAGAGAGCAAGGTTCTGGAAGATCAGCGCCGTCGGGCGCTTGTTCGGGCCGATGCCCTTCATGTCCTGCCCGCCGATCAGCACCCGACCTTCGGACGGATCGGAGAAGCCGGAAATACACCGCAGCAAGGTGGTCTTGCCACAGCCGGACGGCCCCAGGAAAGAGAAGAACTCGCCGCCCTTGATGACGAGATGTGCATTGTCGACCGCGGTATAGGCCCCAAAACGAATGGAAACGTGATCCAGAACAATATCTTTTGTGGCCATGGCGCTCTCAGAAGGACGGCGGGAAAGGGAGACGGAAAAAGGGCGGCCTGGCGCCGGACGCATTGCGCCCGGCACCCGCCATAGAGAAAGCCGGAGAGGCCTTAAGCGGACAGGAACTTGTTGGTGTATTCGGTCCGTTTTTCCGAGTACCAGGGGGCTTCCGCCGGCCAGGCGTTCAGGCTGTCCAGCGCTTCACCCGGGTAAGCATCGGCAAAGTTCTTGGCATAGATTTCGCCGCCGAATTCGGCCGCGCCGATTACCGGTGAATTGTAGCCGTGGGTCTTGATGGCTTCGCCGGCGAGCTTGGCGTCATAAGCCGTCTCGATGAAGGCGTAGATCTGGTCGATGTTCTTCGCCCCCGTCGGCATGGCAAGCCCATCGACCCAGGCCATCGCACCTTCCTTCGGCGCCCGGTACATGACCGGCTCACCAGCCGTTTTCAGGGCAAGCGGAGGTCCGTCCCAGGTCTGGCCGACGATCACGCCTTCGTTCAGGAGACCGTTCTTCTGGGTATCCGCATCGTTCCAGATCAATTTGATGTTCGGTTTCTTGGCGATGGCGGCCTCAACGACCTTGGTCCAGACCTCGTCCATCTTTTCCGGGCTCTCGTAAGCAGCCCACATGGAACCCGGCTCCAGTTCGCCGCGGCCTTCAAGGCCGAGGCCGAGGCCAAGCAGCATGGAATGTCCACGGCCCATTGTCTTGCCGGCATTGGCTTCATCCCAGACATCGTAATAGCTCGGGAATTCGCCGCCCGGAACAAAGGCGTCCGTCCGCCAGGCAATGCCTTCCGTGCCCCAGATATGCGGCAGCCAGAAGACGCCCTTGCCGTCGAAGTTCCAGTGGGATTCGCCAAGCGCCATTGAAGGGTTGACCTTGTCGAGCGCGACCTTCGACATGTCGAACGGCTGCAACAGGCCAAGTTCTGCCCACAGAAGGTTGCGGTTCACGGTCGGTGAAACGATGTCGAAGCCTTCGCCGTTGGTGGCCTTCAGTTTGTTGATGATCTCTTCATTGGAGCCGATGCCGGTGAAGTTGATCTTGATGCCGGTCTTGTCCGTAAAGCCGTTGACGAAGCTTTCCGGCAGATAGTCCGACCACATCATGATGTTGATTTCACCGGACGAGGCCAGCACGCTGGAGCTGACGATTGCCGGCATGGACAGCCCTGCGCCTGCCGCGGCTGCGGTTTTCAGGAAATCGCGCCGCGTTGCGGATGCTCCCTTTTTAAAACTGATCATGACTTCCCCTTCACTGTTGGTCTCACCAAACTGTTCCTCGTTCTGGCGCGTTACAGGCCGCATTTTTTTGGAAAGGGTCGCATTGCCCGGACGATCCTGCGCCGCGTTGCAAGAAAGGATATTGCGGTGCAATATTCACCCTTAGAGCCAGAGAGTGAAAACTATGGAGCCAGAGGAATTGCCCGGCTTTGCAGGTTCGGGAAACAACTTCAAACTGCCGCCTTCGGGCCAACCGAATTCAGGGACGACCAAAAAGTTCAAATGCTTGCGACCTATTTCGACACGCCCTTCGATCCGGGCAGACGATTGCAGCACCAGATTCAGGAACGGCTTATCGAGGCCATTCTGGACGGCGTGTGGCCCCTGCACGAACCGCTGCCGGCAACCCGTGTCTTTTCCAGCGAGATAAAGGTTTCCAGAAACACGGTCGCCATCGTCTATGAGAGACTGGTTGAGGACGGTTATCTGAAGTCGGTCAGCCGGCGCGGGTATTTCATCAACGAACGGCACATCCGCGAACAGCTCAACATCAGGGTGGATGATCACGCCAAGGACATCCTGCCCACTGCGGAGCACCCGTTCAATCCGCAAGCCTTTCTGACCTACAGCTACGCGGCCCAGGAAAACATTTCAAAACCAGCCGACTGGCAGTCCTATCCCTACCCTTTCATCTATGGCCAACTTGCTCCGGACAAGACATCCGTCGCGCGCTGGCGCGATTGTGTCCGGTTGGCAGGCACTGCCCAGCACGCCCCGACCTGGATCGGCGATCTGGTCGATCAGGACGACCCGATGCTGGTCAACCAGATCATCCGCCGGATGCTGCCGCAACGGGGCTTCCGGGCAGAGCCGGACGAGATTCTGGTAACCGTTGGCGCCCAGAATGCCCTCTTCCTGGTGGCACAGCTCTTTTGCCGGCCCGGGGTCAGGACGGACATGGAAGAACCCGGCTATGTGGACACCCGCAACATCTTCCAATCCTTTGGGGCAGAGCTGAAGTATCACCCGGTCGATTCAAACGGCATGCGGGTTGGAGACGAGCTGAAGGGGGCACGACTTGTTTACGTGACACCCGGCCATCAGTCCCCAACCAACGTCACCATGTCGATGGAGCGGCGTCTGCGGCTGCTGGCCCATGCTGAAACACATGATTTCATCGTCCTGGAAGACGACTATGAGCATGAGCTGAATTTCATCGGCGCACAGAAACCGTCCTTGCGCAGTTTCGACCGTACCGGACGCGTCATCCACGTTGCCAGTCTTTCCAAGGCCCTGTTTCCGGGATTGCGGCTCGGTTTCATCGCTGCGGACAGGCGCATTATCAGAGAGCTTCGGGCACTCAGACGCTTGATGTATCGGCACCCCTCAGCACTCGACCAGCGGGCGATGGCGATCTTTCTGTCCGAAGGCCATTACGATTCCCATATCCGACGTCAGCGAAAGGTGCTGTCGCAGAAATGGAAGAAGATCTTCAGGCTCATCGAAACGCATCTGCCGACCTGCCAGGCAACAGTCACGACGGGTGGGTCAGGCGTGTGGATCAGGCTACCGGAGAGTATCCGCGCTGCGGAACTGCAATCGAGAGCCGCGCGGCAAGGTCTGCTGATCGAGGCAGGAGATGACCGGTATTTCTCCCCGAATAGTCCTCGAAACCGGATCCGCCTGGGCTTCGGTGCAATTGCTGAAGAAAAGATGGAGCCGGGCATCAAGCTGCTCGGACAACTTCTGGCGGACAGCAGGTAGCGACCCCGGCTCAAAGCCGGGATACCCCGTGACTGGCAGCTTACAGCTCTGCCTTGCCCAAGACCTTCTGGAGGACATCGATCATCATCGAGAGATCTTCTTCCGATATAGTGAGTGCCGGGGCGAAGATCAGCGCATCGCCGGTTGCTTTGACATGCAGGCCTTCGTCGAACAGCTTCCGCTGCACCAGAGATCCCTTTGCTCCCGGCGTTTCGCCCGGTGTCAGCTGAATACCGGACATCATGCCATGACCACGCAAATCGTGGACATGAGGCAGATTGCGAAGGCTGAAAACGCCATCGAGGAATGTTGACGAGAGGCTTGCCGCCCTCTCGAAAAGACCTTCGGTCTTGTAGATGCCAAGTGTTGCCAAAGCTGCGGCGCAGGCAACCGGATGGGCGGAGTAGGTATAACCGTGCATCAGTTCCGGCCGATCCGCGGTGATGGAATCAATGACGGCCTTCTGGATTTCCGTCTTCACCGCGACAGCGCTCATGGGGATCGCACCGTTGGTAATCGCCTTCGCCATCGTCATGACATCCGGTGTGACACCGAATTCCTGTGCCGCGAAGGCCGAGCCCGTCCGGCCAAAACCTGTGATGACTTCATCGAACACGAGCAGAATGCCGTATTTATCGGCAATCTCGCGCAGTTTCTGCAAGTACCCGACGGGCGGCACGATAGTGCCGATAGAACCCGCTATCGGCTCGACGAAGACCGCGGCAATGGTCTCGCCACCGTAGGTCTTGCAGATCTCTTCCAAATCTTCGGCAATCCACGCTCCGTCTTGCGGTTGCCCTCTCGTGAAGCGCTGATCCTCGTTCCAGGTGTGGCGCATATGGACGACGTCACAGGTAACGCCGGAAAAGTCCCGCCGGTTGTTGACCATGCCCGCCAGTGACGTGCCGCCAAGGTTGACCCCGTGATAGGCCCACGCCCGCGAAACAAAACGGGTGCGCTGAGGCTCGCCTTTGGCCTTGTGATAGGCAAGGCAGATCTTGATGGCGGAATCGACGGCTTCAGACCCGGAAGACCCGAAAAAGATGCGGTCGAGACCTTCCGGCAGAATTCCACTGAGCGCTTCGGCAAGTTCGAAGGAGATCGGCGCCGCGCGCTGGAAGTGCGGGGAATAATCCAGAACCTGAAGCTGCTTGTAGACGGCTTCGGCAATCTCCTTGCGGCCATGCCCCGCTGCACAGGTGAACAGGCCTGAAGATCCGTCCAGGATTTCCCGCCCCTCGGGCGTCCAATACCGCACGCCCTCCGCCCGCGCGAACATCTGCGGTTCCTTGTGGAAGAGACGGTTATTGGTGAACGGAAGCCAGTGGTGATCCATGTTGATCGGCATCTGGGTCATGGCGCAGGGTCCTTCAGATCGGAGCATTCCCATCACTCCTAGGACCAGTCGCAAACCCGCCGTAGAGCCAGCGCTTGAATTCATAGGAGCCAGAGGCCCAAAGCCCGCTTTTGGCGTTGTGCTGGCGAGGCAGCTGCCTATGGTCCGGTCAAGCGACTGTTTCAGATACTTCGGAAAGGCAGGCTCATGAGCGGCACAATCCTCATTACCGGAACGACCTCCGGCTTCGGTCAGGCAATGGCCCGGCTGTTCGTGCAAAACGGATGGAAGGTTATCGGTACCGGCCGGCGCGCGGATCGGCTGGAAAAGCTGAAGACGGATCTCGGCGAGGCATTTCACGCGCTTGTCTTCGACATCATGGACGAAGCAGCAACAACTGCGGCCCTCGCCAGCCTGCCGGAGGACTTTCAGGAGATCGACATCCTCGTCAACAATGCCGGCCTTGCCCTTGGCACGGCTTCGGCACCGGCTACGAAACTCTCCGACTGGAAGACCATGATCGATACCAACATCACCGGTCTCGTCACCATCACCGACAAGCTTCTGCCGAAACTGATCGAGCGCAAGGGCATGGTCGTGAACATCTCCTCCATTGCTGCCAACTGGCCCTATCCGGGCGGAAACGTCTATGCGGGTACCAAGGCGTTCCTGCGCCAATTCTCGCTTGGCCTGCGGTCGGATCTTCACGGCAAGGGGGTTCGGGTTACCTCCATCGAACCGGGCCTATGCGAAAGTGAATTCACGCTGGTGCGTACCGGTGGCAACCAGGAAAGCTACGATGCTCTATATGGCGGCGCCAACGCGATCCAGCCGGAAGACATCGCCAGCACTGTCTATTGGGTCGCGACACAGCCCCCGCATCTCAACATCAACTCGCTGGAACTGATGCCCGTCAGCCAGTCCTGGGCCGGCTGGCAGATCGCCAGAGAGGGCTGAAGAGAACCTGTGGCGGCGCTGCTCGTCCACGGACAAAGCGGATTTCTATCAATCTGTCCACATGCGCCTTGTCGTCCCTGCGAAGGCATGGATCCAGTAATCGCATGAAGTCGCATCTGCCCCTCACCAGCCACATAGGATACTGGATCCCGCTATTGACGCTGACGCGACAAACCGGGACGACAAGCAGGAGATGCCGCGCGTCCCTTCCTCAAAAACGTCAACGGCCGAACGCGTTCCCGCGTCCGGCCGTGACTGTTCATACAAGATCCCGAATGATCAGGCCTTGGTCACCTTCTGGGTCTGGCTGCCCAGCTTGTCGATGCCAAGCGTCATGACCTCGCCACCCTTCAGGTAGACCGGCGGCTTCTGCCCCATGCCAACACCCGGGGGCGTGCCGGTGGAGATGACGTCGCCAGGCTGCAGGCTCATGAAGCGGCTGAGATAGGAGATCAGGAACGGTACCCGGTAGACCATCGTCTTGGTGGAGCCGTTCTGGTAGCGCTTGCCGTCCACTTCCAGCCACATGCCGAGATCGTCGAAGTCGCCGACTTCATCCGGCGTTACCAGCCAGGGGCCAATCGGGCCGAAGGTATCGCATCCCTTGCCCTTGTCCCAGGTGCCGGACCGTTCGATCTGGAATTCGCGTTCGGAGACATCGTTGATCACGCAGAATCCAGCGACATGGCTCATCGCATCGGCTTCCTCGATATAGGCACCGCCCTTGCCGATCACGACGCCGAGTTCGACTTCCCAGTCGGTTTTCTGCGAGCCGCGCGGGATCTTGACGTCGTCATCCGGACCGACAATGGCCGAGGTCCACTTGTTGAAGACCACCGGTTCCGGCGGCACATCCATGCCGGATTCGGCAGCGTGGTCGGCGTAGTTGAGGCCGATACAGATGAACTTGCCGATATTGCCGACGCAAGGTCCGACGCGCAGATCCTGCTGCGGAGCACCGTCCACCAGTGGCAGCGAAGCGACGTCGAGCCCCTGCAGGCGTTGAATGCTTTCAGGCAGGAGAGCATCGCCGGCGATATCCGCGACAACGGAAGAAAGATCACGAACGCGGTTGTCGGCATCGAGAACACCGGGTTTTTCCTGTCCCGGAGCGCCAAATCTCAGCAATTTCATAAAGGATCGTCCTTGAGTGGTTGGAGCCCGGCTGCGCGTGCAACCGGGCTCGGTGGGGTTGGTTACGACAAAATCGATCAGTCGTACAAGACAGCAGCGATCTTCGGATCGTCAATGTTGGATTTGTCGTAGTAGTAGAAGCCGGTGTCGATATGCGCCGGAACTTCCTTGCCCTGCGATGCTTCGAGAGCTGCTTTCACGGTCTCGTAGCCGATGCCGACCGGGTTCTGGGTGATCGCACCGGCCATGACGCCGTTGCGGATCGCATCCTTCTGGGCCTTGCCACTGTCGTAGCCGATGATGACCACATCTGACTTGCCCATTTCAGAGACACCGTTGACCACACCAAGGGCAGACCCTTCGTTGGCACCGAAGATGCCTTTCAGATCCGGATTGGCTGTCAGGATGGCCTTGGTGAGTTCTGTCGACTTCAGATGGTCACCGCCGCCATATTGAACGGTGACGACCTCGATATCCGGATGATTTGCCTTCATCTGGTTGACGAAACCGTCGACACGGTCGATGCCGGTCCGGCTGGTCTGGTCATGTGCCACTACGGCAACCTGGCCAGCTCCGCCGATCAGCTCTGCCATCTTGTCGGCAGCCAGTGCTGCAGCAGCAATGTTGTCGGTCGACGCTGTCGACACCGGAATATCGCTGTCGACACCACTGTCGAACGCGATGACCGGGATTCCCTTTTCCTGAGCCTGCTTCAGAAGCGGAATGGCGGCCTGACTGTCGAGAGCGGCAAAGCCGATTGCCGTCGGGTTCTTGGCAAGGGCAGCGGCCAGCATGTCGATCTGGCGGTCGACCATGGTCTCGTTGTCCGGGCCTTCAAAGGTGATGGTGACACCCAGCTCCGAGGCGGCCTGATCGGCTCCAGCCTTCACGGCCTGCCAGAACTGGTGCTGGAAACCCTTGGAGATGAGCGGAATGTAGGTTTCCTGGGCGAAGGCAAAGTTCCCGGAAAGCATCAGGGCAGCGGCACTTGCAGCTCCGATAAGAGTACGTCTGTTCAGCATATTCCTCTCCTGTGGTTGGGTTGGACGGAAGGTCCGGTACCGGGGTGTGACCACCCTCTTGTGTGTTGATGAAACTCAGGCTTTACGCCTGCGCACCATGTCCGCGTAAACGGCCAGGATGATGATTGCGCCGGTCACCACCGTCTGCCACTCCTGGGCGACGGACAGGACCCGCAAACCGTTGGTCAGGACGGCCATGATCAGGGCGCCGATCAGGGTCCCGAGAACCGTTCCGCGCCCACCGGAAAGCGACGTGCCACCAATGACGACGGCCGCGATGGCTTCCAGCTCATACCCCAGGCCGAGCGCCGGCTGGGCAGAGTTGAGGCGCGATGCGATCAGGATCCCGGCAATGCCGCAGATGGAGCCAGCCAGGGCGTAGACCGACATCTTCCAGAAATCGGTGTTGACGCCGGAAAGGCGAACCGCCTCTTCGTTGGAGCCCAGCGCGAACGTATAGCGGCCAAGCACCGTGCGTCCGAGAATGTAGGACGCAGCCCCGGCCACAAGGAACAGGATCAGAACCCCGTTCGGGATCGGCAGAGCCGGGAAAATATCGCCTATCAGCGAGCCACGGGAAATCAGGTCGAAGCCGGGCGTGTCGTTGAAATAGATCGGCCGGGTTCCGGAAATCACCAGCGACAGGCCTTTCAGGATCAGCATCATGCCGAGGGTCGCGATGAATGGCGGGATTTTCATCTTGGCGATGAAGGTGCCCGAACACAGGCCGCACAGCGCACCGGTCGCGATGGCGGCAATCACACCGAGCGGCAGCGGCATGCCGAGATTGGTCAGAACGACGCCTGCGATGACCGCGCAGAACGTCATCAAGGTTCCGACGGAAAGGTCGATCCCGCCGGTGATGATCACCAGGGTTGCGGCAACAGCCAAGACGCCATTGACCGAGGTCGCCTGCAGGATCGCGATCATGTTGGAGGTTTGCATGAAGTTGGGTGAAGCGATCGAGAAACCGATCAGCAGAAGAACCAGGCTGGCGAAGGCCAACAGCTTCTGGTGCGCCCCTGTCTCGATCAGACGTGCAACGAGCGACGGCGAGGAGGACGGGTTGACGGCGGTCATTGCTGGTATCCTTCTGGCTGCATAGATGGCGCCCGAAGCGTCGCCAGATGCATGATGTCTTCCTGCGTGGTGGCTTCACCGCCCGGCAGGATGCCGGTGAGACGGCCTTCACACATGACGGCGATGCGATGGCTGAGACGCATGATCTCCGGCAATTCCGAGGAGATGACGATGATCGCCCTGCCCTCGTTGGCCAGTGCCTTCAGCAGTTTGTAGATTTCCGACTTGGCACCGACATCGATGCCGCGGGTCGGCTCGTCGAAGATCAGGATGTCACAATCCCGGTACAGCCACTTGGCGATGACGACCTTCTGCTGGTTGCCACCGGAAAGCAGGCGGACTTCCTGCCGGTCGGACGGTGTGCGGATTTCCAGTTTGGCGATATAGTCCTGCGCCGTCTTACGCATGGCATCGTCATTCAGGACGCCAAACCGGCTGGAAAAGCGATCGAGGCTGGCCAGCGCCACGTTGGTCCGAACATCCATGCCGGTGGCCAGACCGAAATGCTTGCGATCTTCCGAAAGGTATCCGATCCCCGCCTTCACGGCATCGGAAGGTTTCGATATCGAACAGGGCTTGCCATGAACCCGAATCTCGCCGCTGTCGCGCGGATCAGCTCCGAAAATCGCCCGTGCCACTTCCGTCCGCCCGGCTCCCATCAAGCCGGCAAAGCCAAGGATCTCGCCTTTCTTGACGGAAAAGCTGACGTCGCGGATCTCGCGCCCCCTGTTCAACCCGCGTATGTCCAGCACCGTCTCGGCGTCGGACAGATCGGGGATCACGATGGCCTCGCTGGTCAGTTCCCGGCCCACCATCATGGAGATGATCTTGGAAACAGGCGTCTGCGCTGCATCAACGGTGCCGACATAGGAGCCGTCACGCATGACCGTCACCCGGTCGGCGATCTGCTTGAGTTCGTCCATCTTGTGGCTGATGTAGATGATGCCCACACCATCGGCCTTCAGCCGGCGGATGATGGTGAAGAGTTCGGCGATTTCCGCATCATTCAGGGCGGCGGTCGGCTCGTCCATGATGAGGACGCGTGACCGGTAGGACAACGCCTTGGCGATCTCGACCATCTGCTGACGGGCGATGGTGAGTTCACCGACGATCGTCTTCGGGTTCATCTTCAGGTTCATGGACTTGAAGATCTCGAGCGCCCGTGCGTTGAGCGCCGTCTCATCCAGACGGCCGAAACGCTTGCGCGGTTCGCGGCCGATAAAGATGTTCTGCGCGACCGTCAGATCATTCATCAGGCTGAGTTCCTGATGAATGATACCGATGCCCAGCGCCTGGGCGGCCCGTGGACCGTCGATCTCCACGGCCTGACCGTTGACCAGCAGCTCGCCCCCATCCCTGGGGTAAATTCCGGACAGGATCTTCATCAGCGTCGACTTGCCGGCGCCGTTTTCGCCCATCAGGGCATGCACTTCGCCGCTGTTCAGGTCGAAGCTGACATTCTTGAGGGCGTGCACACCGGGGAAGCGTTTTTCGATCCCCGTCATCCTCACCAGATTTGTCATGCGCGATCCTCCCAAACCGCGACAAAGGAGCCACCGTCAGATGGTGACACCTCCATCGACCAGAAGTGCCTGCCCGGAAACGAACCGGCTTTCGTCGGACAACAGATAGACGATCATCGGCGTCATATCGTCGACGGTTGCCAGACGGCCCATGGGCTGCCGGGCGATGAAATTCTTTTCCGCTTCCACCGGGTCCGGTGCAGAAGCAATGCGGCCGCGCAAGGACGGAGTATCGACAGTGCCCGGGCATAGCGCGTTGCAGCGGATGCCTTCCTTGACGAAATCCGCTGCGACGCCCTTTGTGAGGCCAATTACGGCTGCCTTGGTGGCGCCGTAGGCGGTGCGCATCGGAAAGCCTTTGATGGACGATGCCATCGACGACATGTTCAGGATCGATGCCGTGCCGGTCGCCTTGGCGCGTTCGCGCATGCCCGGAAGGAAAGCTTGCGTCATCCGGTACATGGAGGTGACGTTCAACTCGAAGCTGAACGCCCAGTCGTCTTCGGTGATATCGAGGACAGAGCCGTTGTGAACGAAGCCCGCACAGTTGAAGAGCCCATCGAGCGCCGGCAGTTTTTTTGCCAGATCGTCAACGGCTGAGCGATCACAGACATCCAGTTTGTGGATCTCGATACCGGGGCATTCGCCCGGGAGCGTCGACAGCGTTTCCTCGTTGATGTCCGCGGCGTAGACCTTTGCGCCTTCCCTGGCACAGGCAATCGCGCTTGCACGGCCGATACCCTGCCCGGCTGCCGTCACCAATATTGTTTTATCTTTCAAGCGCACTGAAATCCTCCCGAAAGTCCGCGCATCGTCACAACGTTCTGCCGGATGCGGCTACATCACCGCACCGATCTGCCACGGCACGAACTCCACTCCGCCGAAGCCGAGTTCCTCGCTCTTCGATTGTTTTCCGGAGGCAACGGCGATGATCATTTCGAAGATCTCCTCGCCCTTGGCTTCCAGGCTGACATTATCGGAGATCACGTCACCGCAATTGATGTCCATGTCTTCCGACATCCGGCCATACATCTCGCTGTTGGTGGCGAGCTTGATGCAAGGGGTCGGCATGTAACCGGACACGGAGCCGCGTCCAGTCGTGAAGACGATGATATTGGCACCTGAGGCGATCTGACCGGTCACCGAACATGGGTCAAAGCCTGGGCTGTCCATGAAGACGAACCCCTTCTTGTCGACGGGTTCGCCAAACTTGTAGACGTCCACAAGGGGGGCAGAGCCTCCCTTGGCCGCTGCACCAAGAGACTTTTCCAGGATTGTGGTCAATCCGCCGCGCTTGTTGCCGGGCGACGGATTGTTGTCCATCTCGCCGCCATTGCGGGCTGTGTAGTCTTCCCACCAGCGCACACGCTCGATCAGCTTCTTGCCGACATCGACGGAAACCGCCCGGCGGGTCAGAAGGTGCTCGGCGCCGTAGATCTCCGACGTTTCGGACAGGATCGTGGTACCGCCATGACGGACCAGAAGATCGGAGGCAATCCCGAGTGCCGGATTGGCCGTGATGCCGGAATATCCGTCCGAGCCGCCGCACTGCATTCCGACGGTGATTTCGGAAATCGGCACCGGCGTGCGCTCGGCCTTGTTGGCAAGTTCGGCAAGCGCCCGCAACTCTTTCAGCCCGGCTTCAATGGTCTTGCGCGTACCGCCGGTCTGCTGAATGGTCATGTAGCGCAAATCGCCGTCAGGGCGGATCTTGCGGTCACCGACGAGATCGGCAATCTGCATGACCTCGCAGCCAAGACCGATCAGCAGGATGGCTGCGAAATTCGGGTGCTGGGCATAACCGGAAAGGGTCCGGAACAGGGTCGCGTAGCCTTCGTCCTTGCCGGACATGCCGCAACCGGTGCCGTGAACGATGGGGACGATCCCATCCACATTCGGAAACTCTTCCAGCAAACCGGACTTTTCTGCAGCCTCTGCAATGAACTTCGCAACGGACCCGGAGCAGTTGACCGAGGTCAGGATGCCGATATAGTTGCGTGTACCGGCGCGCCCCGTCTGACGGCGGTAGCCGAGAAAGGTGCGCTCTTCAGTTACCGGTTCCAGGGGAACGGAGGCTTCTGCGTGCTGATAGTCCTGGCTGTGATCACCCATGCCGAGGTTATGAACATGGACATGCTCCCCCGGCTTGATGTCTGCCTTCGCCTGCCCGATGATTTGACCGTACCGAATGACGTTTTCGCCAGCGGAGATCGGCTTGCGGGCAATCTTGTGGCCACGCATGACCTGCCCGGGTAGCGGACAGTCAACATGGGCAACGCTTGCGCCGGCCGCAATATCCTGAAGGGCGATGACCACATTGTCATCGGCATTCAGAAGGATCGAATTGGCATGAGGCTGCAACACGTCTCTCTCCCCGCTACGGCCGCTACGGTTGGTCCGCCTTGTCATTTCAAGATGACAAGACCCTTCTCAACCCGCTGACATCAATCAGCTTTTCACTCTTCTCCGAGCTCTCTCCATGGAGCGTCGGCACGGCCGGTCTTTCTTCACGATTAGCTTGACAGAGTAACTGTGTCAACTAACATGTTAGCATTCAATCGAGTTGACAATGTCCCTGACCAACGAACAAGATTTTCCCGAGATCACCCTGCCCGACATTGGCAAACTGTCCGGCTCGCTGGCACAGCGTGTCTATGAGGCGTTGCGCTCGTCGATCCTGGCGATGGACCTGCCGCCGGGCACCCTTCTCAGGAAACAAGTCATCTGCGAACAGCTTGGTGTCTCCCGCTCGCCGGTGACGGAAGCGATCACCCGGCTAGCAGGCGAAGGCCTCGTCGAAGTCATTCCCCAGTCCGGCTCCCGCGTGACCAAATTCTCCATGTCGGAAATCCGCGAGGGCGCCTTCCTGCGGGAAGCCATCGAACTGGCGGCGGTTTCCAAGGTGGCGGCGGAGCGCACCGAAGAGCAGTTGACGGAGTTGAACCGCAATTTGCGTCTGCAGGCTCTTTGTCTGGAAGATCACGACGAAACCGGCTTCTACCGGGAAGACGAGCGCATGCACGAGCTTATCTTCTCCTTCACCGGCTACCCGAAGCTCCACAGCCTGTCTGCCACCGGGTGGATGCAGGTCAACCGGGCACGGCAATTGCTGTTGCCCATGCGCGGCAGAGCCTTTGAGGCCTATGACGAGCACCGGGTCATCGTGGAAGCAATCCGCGACCGCGATCCGGAACGGGCACGCCAGGCAATGCAAAAGCACCTGAGCGAACTTGTCACGCGCCTGGAACCGCTCGCCGAGACCAGGCCGGACCTGTTCGACTGAAAACCTGGCCCGTGGCCCGACACCAGACCGCAGATCATGCGGCGTTCAAACTGATCCTGAGGAAACATCCAGAGGAAACACATGACCGCCTTGAAAACACAGCGGCTGAACGACAGAACCGCAAGACCCATCGACCTGACGGAGATGGGTTTCGGCGGCGCGCCGCTCGGCAATCTCTACCGCAAGGTTTCGGAAGAAGATGCCCAGGCTGCCCTTCAGGCGGCCTATGACAACGGCATCCGCTACTTTGACACGGCGCCGCAATACGGCCTGGGCCGATCGGAAATGCGCTTTGCCACTGCCATCAAGCGTTTTGGCCGCGAGAACATTCAGCTTTCGACCAAGATCGGCCGCCTGCTGCTGGATTGCGAGCCGCACGAGGTGACCCCGGAAGCCTTTGTCGATGTGCCGCAAAAGCGGATCGTCTTCGACTACAGCTATGACGGCGTCATGCGCAGCTACGAGGCAAGCCGTCAGCGACTGGAGGTCGCCAACGCGGACATACTTTTCGTGCATGACGTCTGCGCCTTTTCGCAAGGCTCTCAGGAAGCCAGCGATGCCCGCGTCCGCGAGCTTTTCGATCTTGGCGGCTACAAGGCGCTTACCGAGTTGAAAGAGGCCGGGGACGTTGCGGCCATCGGCGCAGGGGTAAACGAGTGGCAGGTTTGCCAAAAGCTGCTCGGCCTTGCCGATTTCGACTGTTTCCTGCTTGCCGGC
This sequence comes from Labrenzia sp. C1B70, assembly GCF_000475395.1. Classification (NCBI taxonomy): domain Bacteria; kingdom Pseudomonadati; phylum Pseudomonadota; class Alphaproteobacteria; order Hyphomicrobiales; family Stappiaceae; genus Labrenzia; species Labrenzia sp. C1B70. Next base: position 200,106 of record NZ_AXCE01000045.1, on the reverse strand, counting down.
CGCTACACGCTTCTGGAACAGGACGCCCTTGAGAGCTTCCTGCCGCTTTGCGAGCAACGGGACGTCGGCATCATTCTGGGCGGGCCCTATAATTCCGGCATTCTGGCAACCGGAGCCGTTCCCGGTGCGAAATACAACTACGCCGATGCACCGCCGGAGATCCTTGAGCGCGTGCGCAAGATCGAAGATGTCTGCCGCAGCCATTCAGTGCCGCTGATCGCGGCCGCGCTGCAGTTCGTGCTTGGACACCCAAGTGTGAAGACCGTCATCCCCGGCGCAGTGAACGCGGCCGAGGTTGAAGCCAATATTGCTCTCTTGAAGACCGATATCCCTGCCGCACTCTGGTCAGACCTCAGGTCTACTGGCCTGATCCACCCCGATGCCCCCTTGCCGAGCGAGACTTCCCATGTTGCGTAACCTTCCCCCCATCCTGAGCCCCTCGCTGCTTTATGCCCTCAGAGCCATGGGGCACGGCGACGAGATCGCCATTGTCGACGCCAATTTCCCGGCGGAAAGCTCCGGTCCCGATTGTGTTCGTCTCGATGGCATATCGGCAACAGACACGCTGAAGGCGATCCTGTCGGTTATGCCGCTCGACACGTTCGTCGCCGCCCCCGCCCGAACGATGCAGGTGGTCGGTGATCCGGACGCGGTGCCGGAGATTGTCGCCGAGTTCCAGACCATCATCGATGACACCGCCGACAAGCCGGCCAGGATTTCAACGCTGGAACGCCACGCCTTTTATGAAGCGGCCAGCCATGCCTTTGCCGTGGTCCAGACAGGCGAGAACCGCCTCTACGGCAACATCATTCTGACCAAAGGCATAATCGAGCCATGACCTGCAGACATCACGTGCCATCCAGCCTCTGCCTTTAGCTTCAGGCGCACTTAGACTCGCCTCCCCGGCGTCAATCCATTCACCTTCTCGATGATCGACGCGGCGTCGATACCGAAATGGCGGTAGAGATCGCCAATCGTACCGGTCTGGCCGAAATGTTCGACACCGAGCGGGATGGTCTGGTGGCCGGCAACACCGCCAAGCCAGGCGAGCGTTGCCGGGTGGCCGTCAATCACGGTGATCAGTTTGCAATGACCGGGCAGACCGCCCAGCAGTTGCTCGATATGGGACCTGGCGGCCGCGTTGCCACGAGACCTTGCTCTTTGCGCCGCCGTCCAGCCCGCGTTGAGGCGGTCGGCGGACGTCACGGCAAGAACACCGACATCCCGCCGATTACCGGCGAGTTCTCCCGCCGCCTTGATGGCTTCAGGCGCAACGACGCCCTGATAGGCGATCACAACTTCGCAGTTGGGGCCGGGTTTGCGAAGCCAATAGGCACCGTCAATGGCGCCCTGGCGGAAGGCGTCGTCGGCCCGTTTGACGGGCTGTTCGATCGGGTTGGTCGACAGGCGCAGATAGACGGAGCCCCCGGTCTCGTCGCGCAGCCAGGTGCGTTCGTCCGGATCACCCTCGCCGTCGCGCTGCAGGTAATCGAAGGCCCATTCCATGATCACGGCCAGTTCGTCGGCAAAGGCGGGTTCGAAAGCGGCCAGTCCGTCCTGGCTCATGCCGATCAACGGTGTGCCGATGGACTGGTGCGCACCGCCTTCCGGGGACAGGGTCACACCGGATGGCGTACCGACAATCATGAAGCGGGCATCCTGATAGCAGGCATAGTTGAGCGCATCGAGCCCCCGGCAGACAAAGGGATCATAGACTGTGCCGATAGGGATCAACCTTTCGCCAAAAAGCGAATGAGAAAGACCGGCAGCGCCCAACAGCAGGAACAGGTTCATCTCGGCGATGCCGAGTTCGATATGCTGGCCTTCCGGCGTGAACTCCCACTTTGCAGTCGAGGGAATCCTGTGCTCGATGAAGGCATCCGCCATGGCCTTGCGGGCGAAGAGCTTGCGCCGGTTGACCCAGGGACCAAGGTTGGTGGTGCCGGTGACATCCGGTGAGGTCGTAACGATACGCTCGGCCAGTTTGCTGTCGCCCTTGGAGAGATCATCCAGAACCTTGCCGAAGGCCATCTGGGTGGAAATATCCCGGTCGGAGGCAAGCTCGATGGCAGGTACGGCGATCTTGTCGTCAGAGAAACGGCGGGTGCCTTTTGCAAAGAATGGCACCTGATCCAGAAACGCCTTCAGCGCTCCAACGTCCGGCACTGTCGCGAAGGGCTCCCATTCCTCGCCTTCCGCAACGCCCATGTGTTTCTGCCACTCGGCCATCTGGGTCTTGTTCATCAGGCCGCCGTGATTGTCCTTGTGGCCGGCAATCGGCGTGCCCCACCCCTTGATGGTATAGGCAAGGAAGCAGGTCGGCTTGTCGTGATCGATGGCGGCGAAGGCTTCCGCCATGGTCTCGGTGCAATTGCCGCCGAGATTTTCCATGAGATCCGCCAATTCATCATCCGAGCGGCGGTCGATCAGCGCGGTGACATCGCCCTGATCACCCAGGTCGTCCATCAGGCGTTTGCGCCAGACAGCTCCCCCCATGAAGGTCAGCGCGGAATAATCCTGGTTGGAGCAATCGTCGATCCACTGGCGCAGCTTGTCGCCGCCGGGTTCGCCAAAGGCCGCGCGCTGCAAGACCCCGTATTTGACCCGGACCACCTGCCAGCCGAAGGCATCGAAGATTTTCTCGACCCGGTCAAAGAGCCCCTCACGAACGATCCCGTCGAGCGACTGGCGGTTATAATCGATAATCCACCAGCAGTTCCTGAGATCGTTCTTCCAGCCCTCCTGAAGGGCTTCATACACATTGCCTTCGTCGAGTTCAGCATCGCCGACCAGAGCGATCATGCGGCCGAGCGGCTTGTCGCCCGACCAGCTTTTGGCCGCAATATAGTCCTGTACCAGCGACGCGAAGGAGGTAATCGCAACACCGAGCCCAACCGAACCGGTGGAGAAATCGACATCATCGATGTCCTTGGTACGCGAAGGATAGGACTGAACGCCGCCGTAGCCGCGGAAGTTTTCCATCTTTTCGCGCGCCTGATTGCCCATCAGGTACTGGATCGCATGGAAGATCGGCGAGGCATGCGGCTTGACCGCCACCCGGTCTTCCGGCCGGAGAACAGAGAAGTAGAGCGCTGTCATGATCGAAACCATGGAAGCTGAACTTGCCTGATGCCCGCCGATCTTGATGCCATCCACCTTCGGACGCACGTGGTTGGCGTGATGGATCATCCAGTGCGACAGCCACAACAGGCGCTGTTCGATGGTCTTCAGGTGTTCGGTGCTCATGGAGGCGTTCCCGTTAAGTGCGTACTTGCCGTTACTCTAGCTTCGGGCTAGAACCGGTTTCTTGCTATTTCCTAATCTTTTCGGCTAAGTCTTGGAGAGTTTCACCAAGAATGAGGCCTTCCTTGGCGATTTCCGACACGCTCGACACATTTGATATCCAGATCCTGCGGGAGCTGCGCCAGAACGGCAGAATTTCAATTCAGGATCTTTCCGAACGTATCGGCCTGAGTGCGACACCGGCAGCCCGCCGCCTGAGGCACCTGGAAGACCGCGGCATCGTGACAGGATATTGCGCGCTGATCGACGAGGTGAAGCTCGGCTACGAGGTTTCGGTATTCGTGTCCGTTCAGCTCGACAAGCAGATCGACGTCACCCTGGACCAGTTCGAAGCCGCCATTCAGGCGTTTCCGGAAGTCGTTGATTGCTGGCTGATGACCGGCAACCGGGACTATCTCCTGCGCGTGGCAACCACCGGGCTCGCCGCCTTCGAAACCTTCCTGACCGGAAAGCTGACCAAGGTGCCCGGTGTCGCCAACATCGAAAGCTCCATTCCGCTGCGGCGCGTGAAATCCGGTGTCGCACGGACGCCGTGATCTGGGCTGTCCGCCACGTTCCCCGACTCTCACTTCCACCGCTTCCTCAGGATGAGGTTGAGAGGAGGAGAGGATCTGGTGGTCTTTGGAAAAACCTGGGCGTTGACTGAGCTCAGGCTGCCGCCGCAACAGGCACTTGCGGCATGGCCTGCGCCAAGTCTTCCAGGATGTCATCTAGGTCTTCCAGGCCCACGGACAGGCGCACGAGGCCGTCGCTGATGCCGTGGGCAGCGCGCTCTTCCGGGGTGTAGGTGGAATGGGTCATGGACGCAGGGTGCTGGATCAGCGTCTCGGCATCGCCGAGGGATACGGCCCGCTGGATCATCTTCAGGCCATTCATCATGGAAATACCAGCTTCCAGTCCACCCTTCAGTTCAAAGGCAATCATGCCGCCCGGCTGGCTCATCTGCCTGTTCGCCAGTTCGTGCTGTTCGAAGCTTTCAAGTCCCGGGAAGTAGACCTTTGAGACCGCCGGATGGTCTTGCAGCCATTCGGCGACTTTCTGCGCGGACACACAGTGCCTGTCCATGCGCAGAGCAAGCGTCTTCAAACCGCGTAGGATCAGCATGGCGCTGAACGGGGCCATCACCGCACCGGTCATGTCCTTCATGCCGACGAGGCGGATCTCCTGGATCTGGTCGGCCCGTCCGGCAACCAGACCGGCCACGACGTCACCATGGCCACCCAGATACTTGGTGGCCGAATGCAGAACGAGGTCGGCGCCAAGTTCGATCGGGCGGGTGAGATAAGGCGTGGCATAGGTGTTGTCGACGATTACCGTCGCACCGGCCTCATGGGCGATTTCCGAAACGTGGCTGATGTCGACAAGGCGCATGTTCGGGTTGGCCGGGGTCTCGAAATAGACAACCCGGGTCTTGTCGGAAATGACGGTACGCAGGTTTTCGGGATCGGTCAGGTCCACATGGGTGATCTTGATGCCGAACTTGGTCAGGCCATGGCGCATAAAGGCAAAGGTGCAGCCGTAAAGGGTTTCGTCGACGATGATCTCGTCCCCCGGTGCCACGAGCGTCCAAAGGGTCGCGGTGATCGCGCCCATGCCGGAAGAAAGCGCGAGACCGGCTTCCGCCCCTTCCAGATCCGCAATGCGGCGTTCCAGAAGGTCCAGCGTCGGATTGGAAATGCGGCTGTAGATATGCCCTGCCCGCTCGCCCGCGAACATCTCGCCGCCGGCTTCCGCCGTCTCGAACACGAAAGTGGAGGTCAGATGCAGCGGTGGCGTCAGAGATCCCTCGTTTTCAAGCGGATTGTAAGCGAGGTGGATCGCACGGCTGGCAAAACCCTTGTAGGCACTCATGGCTGTCTCCCTGATTTCAGCCTGAGCAATATGATCCAATCATGAGGGTGATAGATTTCAAAATCTGTCAGTGATAGCCTTCAGATTAGCATAATCTGCCAAACGGGCTTCAAATGGACAAGAAAGACAGACAGATCATCCGTGCGCTGCAGCGGGATGGCCGCATGACCAACCAGGACCTGGCGGAAGCGGTCAACCTGTCGCCGTCGCCCTGCTTGCGCCGGCTCCGGAACCTGGAAGCCTCCGGGGCAATCAAGGGGTTTTCGGTGGATGTGGATGGTGCCGCCTACGGCCTGCCGATCACCGTCTTCGTCCGCATCCGGCTGGAGCGACACAACGAGGAGGATGTGCGCCGGTTCGAAAGTCGGATGCAGACCATCGAGGAGGTTCTGGAATGCCACGTGCTGACCGGTGCGATGGATTATCAGCTGCGCGTGGTGGTGTCGGATCTTGAAGCCTATGAGACCTTCATCCGCAACCGCATTCATCCGATCGGCGGCATTGCGTCGATCGATACCAGTTTCGTTTATGGCACCGTGAAGAAGACGGCGGTGTTTCCACCGCTCGCCTGACCTGACGGCAATGTTGCTATTCCTGCCGGAATTTCACTGGCGGCGATTTCTCCGGCAACAGTCCGGACCGGAATCGCTGTAGCACCACCTGCAGAAGCAGCCCCACCAGCAGCATGCGGATGAACGAACTGCGGGTCGCCCATTCCGGCGGCAGGCGGTTGGTGAAGATTTCCGTCACGGACCAAAGCGTCCAGATGGTCAAGGCACCAAGGATGGCCCCCCTGTTGTTGCCGGAACCACCGGCCATCAGCATCACCCAGACAAGGAAGGTCACCAGCAGCGGATCGGTGGCCGTGGGCGACAGGAAGCGGAAGTAATGCGCTGACAGGCCACCGGCGATCCCCATGATGGCGCAACCGATGACGAAGGTCTGGATCCTGAATTTCTCGACGTTCTTGCCGACGGCCGCCGCAGAAGCCTCGTTGTCGCGGATCGCACGCAGGCTGCGCCCCCACGGGCTGTCGTGCAGGCGCGAGGCTGCCAGATAGACCAGCAGCACCACGAACCAGACAAAGCCGAGAAACACGATGTCCCCCATGCGCCCGGTGGTGAGGTCCGCCAAAGGCCTTGGAATGCGGGACAGGCCCAGACTGCCGTTTGTGAGCCAGCTTTCGTTGACGATGACGAGCCGCAGGATCTCGGCGATCCCGATGGAGGCCATCGCCAGATAGTCGCTCTTGAGACGTACGCAGATCTTGGCCACCGCCCAGCCGGCAAGCCCGGCGAGTATCGCAGCCCCGATCAAGCCAATCGGCACAGGCAGGCCAAAGCCCCCGAGATGCTTGGACGAGGCCGCGGTTGTCAGGATCGCCGAGGTATAGGCCCCAACACCGTAGAAACCGGCGATACCGGCGTTGAAGAGGCCGCCCATGCCCCATTGCACATTCAGGGCAAGGCACAGGATAGCGTAGATACCGCCCAGGATCAGAAGACTGACCGCATAGAAAAAGAGACCGGTGAGTTCCATCAGAGCAACCTCCCCTTGAAGAGGCCCTGGGGCCGGAAGATGAGCAGGCCGATCATCAGGACGAAAGCGACCGCCGTTTTGTAGGACGGGGAGATGAGCGCATCGTCACCGATCCAGTGGTAGGAGGACAGTTCCTCGGCCAGGCCGATGATGAAACCACCTGCCATGGCCCCCATCGGCTTGCCGATCCCACCCAGAATGGCGGCGGCAAACATAGGCATCAGCAGGTTCCAGCCCAGATTGGGGTGAGCACTGGTGTTCAAAGCGGCAAAGGTTCCGGCGATCGCCGCCAGAGCCGCGCCGATGATCCACGTCCAGCGAATGACCTTGGCGGTATCCAGACCGGAAACTTCGGCCAGTTCCGGATCGTCCGCAACTGCCCGCATGGACCGGCCGGTTCTTGTGACTGTCAGGAAGTAGTGCAGAAGCACGGCAATGATCGCTGTCGAGATCACCGCCTGCAGATGTAGCACCGACACCCGAAAGGTATCGAACAGGACCAGCGGCGGTTTAACGCCTGTCGAAAACACCTGGTTTTGAGAACCCCAGACCAACTGAACGATCGAACGGAAGACCAGCGCAATGCCGAAGGACGAGATCACCGTGTAAATGGTCGGCAGCTCGCGCAGTGGCTTGTAGAAATAGCGGTCGACCAGCAGCGCCGAGACAATCGTGAGTGCCATGCCGAAGGGGATCAGCAGAAGCGGATTGACCGGGACGATGGCAGCCATGGCCAGCACACCGTAAGTGCCCAGGGTCATCAGATCGCCGTGTGCAAAATGGGCAAAGCGCAGGATGCCGAAGATCATGGAAATCCCGACAGCGCCAAGCGCGTAGATGCTGCCGATGGCCAGCGCCGGGAACAGATAGAAATTCACGAACTCGATCATGCCGCCGCTCCCCCGAGGAAGAGGCGCCGCACGTCTTCATCCGCCAGCAGCTCCTTGCCGGTTCCGCTGGCATAGTTTCGTCCGTTCACCAGAATATGGCCGTGATCGGCAATCTGCAGAGCCTGGCGGGCATTCTGTTCCACCATCAATATCGTGATCCCGGTTTTGCGGATGTCGAGAAGCAGATCGAAGATCCGCTCCAGATAGGCAGGCGACAGACCGGCTGTCGGCTCGTCCAGCAGCACCAGCTTCGGGTCGCTCATCAAGGCGCGGCCCATGGCTACCATCTGCCGCTGTCCACCCGAAAGCTCGCCAGCAGGCTGTTTCAACTTGTCCCGCAGGTCGGGAAACAGCGAGAGCACACGTTCACGCGTCGCCGCTTTATCCTTTGGTGGAGCTGCATAGGTTCCGACATCAAGGTTCTCGTCTACGGACATGGTCGCAAAGACGTTTTTCGTCTGAGGCACTGCCGATACACCGAGCGGAACAAGAGCGGACGTCTTGCAGCCTGCCAGTTCCTTCGCGCCAAGTTTGATCGACCCGGCGGAGACGGTGGTCAGTGCGAAGATGGTTTTGAGCAAGGTCGACTTGCCGGCGCCGTTCGGCCCGAGAATGACCGCGATCTCGCCAGGCTCAACGGTCAGTGAGACCTCTTCGATGATGGGCGGACCGCCATAGCCGGCGCTGACGTTTGTGACGGAAAGTCGCTCGGTCATAGCTGCGCCTCGTATTTTCCGCCGCCGAAATAGGCTTCGATCACACGTTCGTCGTTACGCACGTCTTCGACCGAACCTTCTGTCAGCAGCGTGCCCTGCGCCATGACCAGCACGTGGTCGCACAGCTTGGAAACGTAGTCGAGATCGTGCTCGATGAGGCAGAAGGTCAGCCCCCGCTCCCGGTTCAGCATCAGGATCTTGTCCGCCAGCTTGGACAGAAGCGTGCGGTTGATGCCGGCACCGATCTCGTCCAGCAGGATGATCTTCGGGTTGCGCATCAGGGCGCGACCGAGTTCGACCAGCTTCTTCTGACCACCGGAAAGATTGCCGGCCTTCTCGTCGATGACATGGTCCAGTTCAAGCAGGCGGACGGTGTCCCGCGCGGTCTCATAGATTTCCTGCTCCTCGGCCTGGTAATGGCCGCGGCGGAAGATCACGTTGAAGACATTCTCGCCTTCCGGCGCCGAGGCAGACGCCATCAGGTTTTCGAGAACCGAGAGATGCCCGAATTCGTGAGGTATCTGGAAGGTGCGTGCGAGGCCTGCCTTGGCCCGTTGATGGGGTTTGAGCGCAGTTATGTCCTTCCCGTCCAGAAGCACCCGGCCGGCACTGGGCCGGATTGCACCTGCAATGACGTTGAAGGCGGTTGTTTTTCCCGCACCGTTCGGCCCGATCAGGCCGGTGATGCGGCCTGCGCCGATCTTGAAGCTTGCATGGTCAATAGCCCGCAAACCACCAAAATCGACGCAGATTTTGTCCAGCTCAATCACGCTGTCGCCTTATCGGCTTATTCGACGATTTCGACTTGCTTGTAGCCGTCGCCGTCCACGACGAACTTGCCGATGTAGCCACCGACATCGCCGTTTTCATCGAACTCCGCGGAGCCGCTGGCACCGTCGTAATCGATGTCCTTGCCTTCCTTGATCAACGCAATCGCCTTTGCCCATTCACCCGGGCCGACTTTCTCGCCCGGAGCCATCGCAACTTCCTTCAGGGCTTCGGCAATCTTTGCGCGGTCAGTCGAACCGGCCTTTTCAACAGCCAGCAGAGCCAGGAAAGTTGCGTCATAGGTCTGGTCGACAAAAGCCTTGTCGGCACCTTCGCCAAATTCGGCGTTGAAGGCATCATGCAGAGACTGCTGGGCCGGGTTTTCAGCCGGAGACGTCGGTGAGGAGAAGAACGAGGTCTTCAGGGCATCTGCGCCAACGTTCTGGATCAGCAGTTCGTCACGAAGACCATCCGTGCCGATGAATTTGGTGAAGAGGCCACCTTCAATGGCCTGACGGACGATCTTGCCGCCGCTGTCGCCGGCATAGGCGATCACAACCAGCGCCTCGGCATCCCCCTTTGCCAGGCTTGCAAGTTCCGAACGGTAGGAATCCTTCTTTTCTTCGTGCTTCGCCTCGGCGACGATTTCACCACCGGCTTCAGTGTAGGCATCGATGAATGTTTCGCCGATACCGACGCCATAGTCATTGTTGACGAAGGTGAGCGCGACTTTCTTGATACCTTCGTCCATCACCATCTTGGCGAGGATCTCACCCTGATAGTTGTCTGAAGGCACAATGCGGAACACCAGTCCATTGTCTTCCAGGAAGGTCATCGCCGGAGAGGTCGCGGTCGGCGAGATTTGCGGCACGCCCGCCGGAATGATTGCAGCTTCTGCAGCGGCAATGGTGGTGCCAGACATGAGCGAACCCATGATGATCGGCACGTTTTCCACGTTCACCAGCTTCTGGGCAGCGTCGACCGCGCCTTGGGCGGTGCCGGTGGTGTCACCGTAGACGGCAACTGCCGTGCCACCCAGCAGACCGCCCTGCTCGTTCACCTGCTTGACCGCGAGATCGGCTGCATTTTGAAGCGGCGGAATGAAATTGGCGATCGGCCCCGTGATGTCCATCAGGATACCGATCTTGGTGTCGTCCGCCAGTGCGGCGGTGCCCGTGCCCAGCAACGCTGCTGCGGCCACAATTGTCGTCAATTTTCTCATGCTGTCATCCCCTCATGGCTTGACCTTGAACTCCTGCACAGCCTGTTCTTTCCTCCTCGACAGGCTTTGTCTTTTCAGTCGCGCAGGACCTCCGTTTCGAACCGGCCCGGCAGGCTGACTTCCAGCAGTTCCAGGTCGGCAGTTGCTTCCGCGTATCGCGTCGCCATGTTCGGCGGGATCACGAAGGCGTCTCCGGCAGACAGGCGGTAAGGATCTTTGCCTTCGCCCTCCAGGGTCATTTCGCCTGCCAGCACAAAGTTGAATAGAATATCGCAGTCATGACGCGTCCAGGGAGAGGCCTCCCCGACCGGACGAGCCACCATAACAGATGCCACGCCTCGGGTGTTGTCACAGATGGTGGTGTCGCGTGCCTCAAAACCCGGAATGCGGAACGGTTCAAAAACGCCGTCCTGTGCCAGGCTGTGCACGAATTTCTGTCCTTGCCACTCCCGATCCGGCCGCTCATGGGGCGTCGGCAGGGTCATCTCGTGGTCGATCTCGGTAATGTGCTCGGCTGGGACGCCGATCTCGATCACCTCGATCCCTTCGGCTGCGTGCATCACGCGGTGACGGATTTCCGGCGGCTGGATGAAACAGTCACCAGCCCTCAGACGGCGCATGCCGCCCTGATCTTCATAAAGAACATCGACCCAGCCGTGGACACAAAAGATCAGCTGAAACCCGACCTTGTGGAAGTGAACCATGTCCGGAACCGGTCCGTCCGGAACCCGGATATGCGAGGCGATCATGGCGCCGCCGAGCCGTGTCGGCACAAGATCCCGATAGGACATGCCCGCCCGGCCGATCACCCATGGGGCCTGGTCTGCCAGACGGCGCACCACGAAGGCGTGCTCGGTTTCAGGCATCACCAGCGGTGGATTGAGTTCGTCGATCTCGACACGTGTCCCGCTCGGGGAGACCAGCAGGCGCTCGCCATCTGCAAATTCATCCGGATTTTCCGTCAGAATTCGCAACGTGCCGGGTGCTTCGCTTGCACCCTTTTCCACCCGCACGCGCAAGCCGTGACCGGAGAACACCGCAATTTCCGGGCTGTCGGCCGGATAGATCATGTCCAGCCGCATGTTCAGCTTCTTGGTGAAGAACGGCAGGTCCTTGGCAAGGTCCTGGGTCGGTAGTCTGACTTCCGCGCGGGTTTCCGTCATGTCCTGTCCATCGCTCCCTTTACCCCCGCTTCAGCCTGCCTGTGCAGAGGATGTTGTGTTCTGATTGCCGGCATCCTCATGTGCTGCGAGGTAGGCCGCCTCCCCTTCAAAAACGAACCGCAGGATCCGGTCGCTTGCGGCAACCGCGTCCCGGCGGCAGAAAGCCTGGTAAAGCTGGGTATTACCGGCAACGATCAACGGATGGTTCGCCTGATGGGCAAAGGTCATCAGGCGAACGGCCTGCACCTGGGTCATGTAGCGCTGCAGCGCCTTGCGCAACGAAACATTCGGCACGGCGGCAATCCAGCTGTTGCGGAAAATCTCGCAGGCCCGATGCAAATGCTCGGTATCCCCCGCCGCCATAGCCGAACCCGCATCCTTGAGGATGTCGTCCAGTCCCTTCAACTCGTCTTGCGACAGGCTGAGCGCTGCCATGGCTGCTGCCCGCGGCTCAAGAAGACGTCGCAGATCGAAAATTTCCAGAATTTCCCGGTGGTCGAGACGCGGCAGCACAAAGCCCCGCGTTGTCGGTTCCAGATAGCCTTCATGGGCAAGACGCATCAGGGCATCACGGGCCGGCATGCGGGAAACGCCGAATTCGGCCGCCACGGCGGTGTCGACAAGGCGGATATCCTGACCAAGTTCCCCACGCTGGATGCGCCCCATGAGCAGGTCGTGGATCTGTCCGCTGGTGCTTTGTGCACCCGAAGTGGAGGCGGTTGATTTTCCTGCTGTCACCGGCAAGCCTCCCTTGTCACGAACCTCGTTACCACGGCAAATCCGTATACAGAACAATTCAAGCCTAAACAGACACTCAGCCTATTCAACCCATTTTCAGGCATTTGAAAAGTCCTTTAAGCTTGAACTATCTCAAAAACTGTATACGAATATTCCGGTGACGGTCAATAGCGTGTTTGAGACGGAAACGGTTCTGTTTCAGCACCCCGATTGACCGAAGGAAATGACATTTCGGGGGACCGCATGACGACCAGGGAAGACGGCTACTTCCTCTATCATTCCATCGGCCAGTATCCCGGCAAGGAAGCCGGATTGAGCGCCGCGATGGCGGAGCTGGCTGCCGTCTGGAGTGCTCCGAACGATCAGCAGTGGCCCTATCTGCTCGGCAAGCGCGGAGAGTTCATCGATTACTGGCGCGCGATCATCGATGCACCCGCCGGGTCCGCCACGACCTGCGAGAACGTTACCCAGGGCGTCGACATGGTCATGCGGGCGCTGCCGGACGGCCTGCTGCGTGGCCGCAAGGTGCTGGTGGCCGCAGACTGTTTCCCTTCCAACCACTTTCTTCTCACCCGCCTGCAGGAACGGCTCGGCTTCGAGCTGGTAACCGTGCGGGCCCGTCAGGGCGCAAATTTCGTTGCTGACGAAGACATGATCGCCGAGTGGGACCGCGATGTCGCGCTCTGCCTGATCACCTGGGTCAGTTCCACAACCTCAAGACGCTCGGATCTGGAAACCCTCGTTGACCATGGCCGCTCGATGGGCAGCATCATTGGCGTGGACATCACCCAGGCCGCAGGTCTCCTGCCCTATTCGGTTGAGGCACCGAACGTGGATTTTGTGGTTTCGACCAGTCTCAAATGGATGTGTGGTACGCCAGGAGCCGGCATCTTGTATGTACACCCGGACCTGATCCGGGATTGCAGGCCGGAGCTGTGCGGCTGGTTCAGCCAGGACAACCCGTTCAACTGGGATATCGACGCCTTCGAATATGCCCCTGACATCCGCCGCTTCGACAACGGCACGCCGTCGATCATGCCTGCGGCCGCCTCCGTGCCCGCCCTCAAGTGGCACGCCAGCGCCGACAGGGAGTCCATCCTGCGCAGCAACCGGCACCTTTGCGGCATCCTGATCGATGGCGCGGATGACCTTGGCCTGAAACTGCTCACACCAAGGTCAGAAGAAGATCGTGGCGGCAGTCTCATGTTCGGACTTGCTTCGCCAGAACAAGCCGTGCAGGTGCTGACCCATCTGCGTGGTGCCGGATTTTCCGCCGACACCCGGGGAGCAACCCTCCGGCTCTCCCCCGGCATCCAGACGAGCGAAGAGGCCACACGCGAAGTCGTGGCGGAACTGGGGAAGGCACTGGCAGGATGAGCCGGGAGGCCGTTTCGCCGGAGCCAGCACAAGCGGCCCATCCTTCGAGACGGCCTGACGGCCTCCTCAGGATGAGGGTGTGGGTGTAGCAGCCCGGAAAGTTGCCTCTCTGAAGCGCAAACTTGCTCCAACCTCATCCTGAGGAAGCGCGGAACGTTGTCTCGACAGATGGGCTGCAAACTCGGCAAGCGCCGACGCAAATCCGGGCCCCACTCGCCTGCTCTCTTCGCCAGGAACGAGGTGAAGACTTGCCTTGAAGCCCGGATACTCTGGAAATGCCCCCCCGGGTCCCGCTATGCTCGCCAGGGGGATAATCGAAGGGAATGTCCCGTTATTGAGTTCCGGGACACCCTACACTCAAGCGAAGCTCTCGACTGTCTTCAGCGCCCCATCGAGATCCGTGCCTTTTTCATCCTTGAGGGCAGCTTCGCGCAGGCGGGCAACCCATTCAGGACCATCGTTCCGGTTTTCCACCATCCTTGCGCCGGCCAGCACCTTGTCGAATTTCGACAGGCCTCGTGCATGGGTGTCGGAATAGCCCTTGATAAGCCTGCGGCAGCGCAGGGTTTCCACGGCCATGGCATAGCGGTCCGGCAGGTAACCGGAGACCATCTTCAGCCAGCTTTCCAGATGATCCTGCTCCATCCGGTGGCGCAAGGTCTTGCGGCGCCAGCCGCGCAAACCACCAAGGAAATAGAGCATTGCAAAGCCGCGCAGGCTATCGGTGCGGATGCGGCGGCCACGATTGAACCAGCGGTCGATGCGGTTCATCCAGACCGGATCGTTCTCCATCTTCCGGCCCATCTTTTCCGGCAGCAAACCGACGATTTCTTCCGCACGCGGGTGAAGATAGTCGGTCAGATGCATCAGCTTGCCGTCCTTCACCTGCATTTCCGTTTCAATCCGGTAGAAACGCTGCGACCGCGTCTTCAGGTCAGCAACCCGAATGACATCGTCATAGGCCATCGCATTGGCGATGTACTTGGCAGCCTCGCGGGAGAGCTCGTAATCCTTCTCCGCGCTATCGCGGCTGACGAGACTTTCCAGCCTGCCGAGATACTCCGCCCCATAGTCGGTATCCTGGAAATCGACGACTTTCTGCAGCCCCGCCCGCGCCATCTCGCGAACAGGCTCCGGCAGAGCCGCGACCTTTGCTTCCAGAGATGCCCAGGCCTTCTGCGCCATATCCGGCCCGGCCGGTCTGACAATTTCCTGCCTGGCCGGTTTTGCGGCTTCAACCTTCGGCTCTTCGCCATTTTTCGCCAGATCGTAACCTGCGGCGAAAGCCCTGAGGCTTGCCTCAACGCCCTTGCCGCCAGCGCGAATGGCCTCTTCAAAAGCCGCCCGTTCGAAGGGCAAAGCACCGGAGCCAGCCAGTGCGCCAAAAAGCGAAGCGGAAATCACGGATCCGACTTTCAGGGCAGCCGTATCCATATCAGCCAGAACAAGCTTCTGTGCTGCCAGTTCAGCTGCCGCTTTTACCTCCTCCGAGGACGCCATGCCGTCGCCCGGCACGGTTTTCTCGGAGACCGCAAGCATGCGGTGGGTCGAAGCGATCAGCGTGGTGCGATCGGGGGTCACGAAACCGCGAATGATCGCACGCCCGGCCTCCATCATTTCCGCGGCAATGATAATGTCGACATCGCCAGCAGATGGTGCGAGCGAAAAGACGGGGGCCGCGACATCGCCCGGCGCCATCTCCATGTAGTAGATGGTCGCACCGGTTCTCTGGGCGACACCGGCCACGCTCGTTGCCTGGCAATGATAGCCTTGTGACCTGGTCAGGCCCTCGATCCAGTTGGTCAGAACGCCGCCGCCCTGACCGCCAACGGCCAGGATGGCGAGTTTGATGATCCCTTCGAGTGCCGGATCTGCCGGTCTGGCTTCCAGTGGCAATGACAGCGACATCACACGCCCTCCCCGGTAAAGGTCAGACGGGAGCCGGCCCGCCGTGTCTGCAGCCAGGAAATGATCCTTGTGCGAAGCCCCGCATACCAGGCTTCAAAGCCTGTCGGGTTGTGAACCACTTTCGCTTCATAGAAGGACGGACACAGGATGGCCGCGTCGGCGACTTCACCGCAGTTGCCACAGCCCACGCAGGACTGGTCGATATGTGCCACCGGATCATCCCGCAGCGGGTCATCCAGTTTCTTCAGCGAAAGTGACGGACATCCGGACAGACGGATGCAGGCGTGATCGCCAGTGCAGACGTCCTGATCGACGCCGAACCGCGGCACCTCGACCCGCTCGCCACCTGCAATCGCCTTGTTGCGCTGGGGCTTTTCCCGGCGCTGGCGGTTGAGCATGCATTCGGAGGACGCGACGATCACCTTCGGACCATCATACTCGGTGGTCAGTGCCTCGCGTATGGTTTCGCGCATCCGGGTGACATCATAGGTCCGGTCGATCTGCCGGATCCACTTGACCCCCGCCCCTTGCAACGCCTTGGTGATCGGGTTGTTGGTCGACTTGGTCTTGTTCTTCGCCCGGCTGGAGGGAATGTCCTGTCCCCCGGTTGCCGCCGAATAATAGTTGTCGACGATGATCGCAACGCTGTCGGACTTGTTGAACACCATGTTGCCGATGGAAGTGCTGAGGCCATTATGCCAGAAGCCGCCATCGCCGATGATCGAAATTGCACGCCTCTCGCCGCCGCCGTCAAAGGCCGCGTTCGAGGCCGGCCCGAGGCCGTAGCCCATGGTGGAGCCGCCAATTTCGAAGGGCGGCAGGCAGGCAAACAAATGGCAGCCAATATCACCGGTGATCTGATGCTGGCCGACTTCCTGCTCCACCATCTTCAACGAGGCAAAGATCGGACGTTCCGGACACCCGGTGCAAAAGCCCGGCGGACGGATCGGCACGGTCTTGGAAAGATCCGGCAGTTCCGGCTTGGGTGCGTTTGGTGCCAGCACCTTGCCCGGCAGAAGCTCGGGCGCGTACTGGCGAACGAAGGTATCCAGACCGTCGAGCATGATCTGGCCGGTGTATTCACCCGCACGCGGGAAAATACCCTTGCCTTCCAGCTTCGTCGTCCGGCCTTCCTTGTAGAGCATCGCCCCGAGCTGCTGCTCGATAAACTCCGGCTGGCCTTCCTCGACCATCAGCACGGCTTCCTTGCCGGCGCAGAATTCAAGCAGCTCGGATTTCACCAGAGGATAGGTGACGTTGAGCACATGAAGCGGGATGGATGTGTTCCCGCTGATATCGGCAAGTCCTAAGCGTTGCAGCGCGCGGATAACGCTGTTGTAGATACCGCCGAGACAGACGATCCCGACCTTGCCCTCTTCCGGGCCGAAATGCTCGTTCAAACGATTTTCCCGAATGAACTTTTCAGCGGCAGGCCAGCGGTTGTCGATCTTGTCATGCTCATGCGCATAGGACATCGGCGGCAGGACAACGCGCTTGAAATCGCGCATCGGACTGGAGAGCGCGTCGCGCACGGACAGCGGCGGCGGAACGTTGTCCCGGGTTTCGAACCGGCCAGTGACATGGCAGGAGCGGATGCGCACCATCAGCATGACCGGCGAATTGCTGGCTTCCGACAGGGCAAAGCCGTCGCCAACGGATTTGACGATGGATGCCAGGTTCGGGCGCGGGTCGAGCAGCCAGAACTGGGATTTCATGGCAAAGGCGTAGGAACGCTCCTGCATGATGGAGCTGCCTTCGCCGTAATCTTCGCCGACGATGACAAGCGCACCGCCGTTGACGCCGGACGAGGCCAGATTGGCGAGTGCATCGGATGCGACATTGACGCCGACAGAGCCCTTGAAGGTGACGGCACCACGAATGGGATAATGCACGGAGGCAGCCAGCATGGCGGCGGCAGCGGCTTCCGAGGCATTGGCCTCGAAACGGATGCCGAGTTCACCCAGAAGATCCTCCGCATCGGCCAGCACATCCATCAGATGGGAGATCGGCGCCCCCTGATAGCCGCCGACATAGCCGACACCGTTTTCCAGGAGTGCCTTGGTGATGGCCAGAATACCCTCACCCGTGAAGGTGTCTCCTGTTCCCTTGCGAAGATGCTCTACCTCAGCCTTGAACGACCTTTCGGCCATCGGCCCCTCCTTACGCGATCAACTCATATCGGGTGCTTGCGCACGTTCTTCAAAATTGCCTGCAGCGTGGCGACGAAGGCCCGCTGGTCCGCGTCGCTGATGCCCTTGAACATCTGCCGGTACGCACCAGCCAGATGCGGCCAGAGCTGCTCATGCGTGTCGCGCCCCTTGGGCGTCAGATGAATGCGGACGGCACGGCTGTCGTCCTTGTCGGCAACGCGCCGGACAAGCCCGTCCCGTTCCAGAGCGTCCAACGCCCGGCTGAGCGTCGACACTTCGACGACCGCATAAATGGCAAGTTCCCGGATCAGCAGGCCGTCGATCACGGACAAGACGGCAAGCGTACGCATCTTTGGCGTCGTCAGGCCCAGATTGGCCATTTCGTCACGCAGCGCCGCGTTGTAGCGGCCCATGATACGGTTCATCAGATAGGGCGGGAAATTCTCCAGCCCAATTTCGCCAAGCCGCTGCACACGTGCTTCTTCCGTGATGACGTCCGTCCGATCCTCGTTGCTCATGCACCCATCCATTTCGCCAGATTGTAGCCGGACCCGCCACCGAGCCCCGGCCCCGGATGGGTCGAAGCGCCGATCATGTGCAGGTTCCGGATTTGGGTGGCGCTATTAACGGAATGAGCAAAGGGGCGCCAGATGAAAAACTGATCGATGCTGCAGGCCCCGCCATAGGGATCACCACCGACCAGATTGATATTGATGTCGTTCAGATCCGCTGGCGAATAAGCCCGCCGTGCAAGCTTGATCTGATCGAAGTTGCGGATATGCCGCTTCAGGATTTCTTCAAGCCGGTCGGCAAAGGCCTCCCGGGTTGCTTCGGTCCATTCCGGACCGGTCTCTATCTTGCCCGCGGCGTCGCCCTTGATCCTGCGCGGAGCGTCAGGGATCTGAAGCCACAGGACCCCCTTGCCTTCCGGCACCCTTGAGGGGTCCAGACGATGCGGCTGGCCAACACATATCGTGGGAACTTCAGGCAGAAGACCCCGCTCGGCCTCGTTGGCGGACTTGGAAACACTGTCGATGCCGTCCGCAAGGTGGATCAGCGCAACATCCTCAAGCCCTTCGACGATCCAGTCCGGATCACCGTCCAGAGCATAGTGAAGCTGGAAATTGCCGCGGCCGTAGCGGTATTTCTGCGTGGCTTCCGGGAGTGCTTCCTGCTTCAAAAGCCGCTGATAGAGCTGCGTTGGCGTGACGGAGGCAATCACCGACCGCGCCTTGATGGTTTCACCGCCTGCCGCTTCGACGCCGACTGCCTTGCCGTCCTTCACCAGGACACGTTCGACATCGACACCGGTGCGGATCTTGCCACCCTTGGCCTCAATCAATTTTCGGAACGCCTCCGGCACGGAGCCGGAGCCGCCCTTGGCCACTGGTGCGCCGGCAGCTTCCAGCGCAAAAGCAATCACCCGGCCCATCTGACCCGAATAGGTACTTTCCGGCGTCAAGCCTGTGTGCAGGACCCAGGGCGCCCAAAGTGCCTGCAGGGTTTCGCTCCGATAGCTCCCTTCCAGCCAGCCGCGAGCCGGCTGCAGGCAGGCACCGAGCCACGCCTTCAATCCGCCAAGGCCACGTTTCCAGGCTTGGGCGAGCATCAGGCGCGCCATCTTGCCGGACCAGAGCGGGCTCCCCAGCAAGGCAAACAGAAACTCCGCGTCGGCTTCGATACCGCCGACGTCGGCCGCATGCTGCTTGCCGTCGCCTGCCGCGAGGGCTTCGAAGGCGGCAATGTTGGCCGCGCGGTCCATCGTCAGCTTCAGCGCCTCCCCTCCCGGCCGTAAAACGGCGGTCGGATGCGGCGTGTGGCAGAATTCAAGACCATGCCGGCCAAGATCTTCCGCCAACTCCGCATAGGCAGGTGAGGTTATGAAAAGAACGAAGGTGGCCGCCATCACATCGTGCCGGAATCCGGGCAGCGTGATTTCCTCTGTCCGCATACAGCCGCCAAGGACGTCTGAGCGTTCCAGAAGCAGAACCGGCTCCCCTCTGCGCGACAGCATTGCTGCCGCGACGAGGGCATTTATACCGGAGCCGACGATTACGTGCGGAGCGGCCATTTCGAGACGCCTCAGGCTTTCGGAACCAGAGCCAGTGCCCGGATAGGGCTACCAGTGCCGCGTTCGATTTTCAGCGGAGCGGCAATCAGGATCGCCCCCTTCGCCGGCAGCTTGTCGAGATTGGCAAGCGATGCCAGACCGAAGCAATTGTCCCTGTGCAACAGGTTATGCGCCGGGAACGGCGGCTCCATGCCACCGGCCTGACCGGCATCAGTGCCGATGCACTGGCTGCCCCAGCCTACGATCTTCTTCGACAGCAGATATTCAATGGCATCCGGTGTCGGTCCGGGGCTGTGCGGGCCCGCTTCGTCGGCATTGAGGAACGCGGCTTCATCGCCGGCGCGCTTGTCCCAGTCGGTGCGCATCACAACCCACTCACCGGCACCGATCTCGCCGTGCTCGGCTTCCCAGGCCTTGATCAAATCCGCAGTCAGCAGAAAATCAGGATCAGCAGCGCTTTCCTTGGAACAGTCGATCACATTGACCGGCGCAATCAGACGCTGCACATCCAACGTGTCCGTAAAGCCGTCGCTGTAGTCCTTCCCGGTAATCCAGTGATGTGGCGCATCGAAATGCGTGCCGGAGTGTTCACCCAGAACCATCCAGTTCCAGGCGAAGAAGGGACCGTCAGCGTCATATTCACTGATCTTGTGGATCTCGACCTTCGGCGTATTCTTTGCAAAATCAGGCGGAAGTTGCAGGATCGGCGTATTCGGACCCAGAACGCCCGTGCAATCCACCACTTCCACTTCTCCGGACAGGAGTTTAGCTCCAAGCCCGCTGAGCGCGCTCTCTGCAGACATAATCGTTCCCTCTGTACCTCTGTGGCCTGTCGGCTCGTTATCACAATTCAATGCTAGACAGATTTATTTGTATTTGCAATTATCTTCTGCGAACGACGGAGGGGATTGATCGTGACCGAGGTGTTGGACGGCGTCATTATCGGCAGCGGGCATAACAGCCTTGCCTGCGCTGTTCATCTTGCAGCTCAAGGCTGGAAAGTCGGTGTCTTCGAGCGCGCGGGGGAACCTGGCGGGGCGGTCAAATCGGGCGAGTACACGCTACCCGGCTACCGCCACGATTGGGCGGCCATGAACCTTTCCCTGTTTGCAGGTTCCGCCTTCTTCAAGCAATACTCCGAGGAACTAGGCAGCCACGGGCTGGCTTTCGCGCCAGCATCCAATTGTTTCTCTTCCGTTTTTCCGGACGGCACCTGGCTTGGCGTCAGCAATGACCTGGAAACGACGGCTTCGAGAATCGAAAAGATCTGCCCGGAAGACGCACGTGTCTGGCGGGCGCTGACATCGGAATTCCCGGGACGCGCAGAGACCTTGTTCGCGCTTCTGGGTAGTCCGGCAAAAAAACGTGCATTTGCATATATATTGTTCAAGGAGTGGCGAAAAAGCGGTTCGGACGGCGTGCTGGACCTTGGCCGCTTTCTGCTATCCTCGCCGCGCGACTGGCTGAACACAACCTTCACATCACCGAAGGTGCGTGCCCTTCTTGCTGCCTGGGGGATGCATCTGGATTTTGCACCCGACATTTCAGGCGGCGCGCTGTTCCCCTACCTGGAAGGCATGGTCAATCAGGCCTTCGGCATGGTCCTGGGTCAGGGCGGCGCGGATACGATCGTCAAGGCCATGGTTTCGCAGATCGAGGCTTCGGGCGGATCGGTGACCTGCAATGCAGAAGTCACGCGCGTGATTGTCGAGAATGGACAGGCACGCGGCATCGAGCTCAAGGACGGTCGGCAGATCATGGCCCGCAGGGCGGTGATCGCCAACGTCGCCCCATCCGCCTTGCTGAAACTTGCGGGTGAAACCGGCAACGCGCGGTATGACCTTGGCCTTAAGAAATCAGCACATGCGCCGGGCACGATGATGATTCATCTTGCCATGGACGCCCTGCCAGACTGGACCGCAGGCGAAGAGCTGAAAAAATTCGCCTATGTGCATATGGCTCCGGATCTCGATCAGATGGCCCGAACCTATGCACAGGCCCAGGCCGGCCTTCTGCCGGAAGAACCGGTGATTGTCTGCGGTCAGCCAACCGTCGTCGACCCGAGCCGGGCACCGGAGGGCAAGCATGTTCTCTGGCTTCAGGTCCGCATGGCACCCGGCACCATCAAGGGTGATGCCGCCGGCAAGATCACGGCCACCGACTGGACCGAAGCGGCGGAGCCGTTTGCCGAACGCGCACTCGATATTCTGGAACGTTATGCCCCCGGCACGAGGGCCAAGATCCTCGGCCGCCATATCGTATCGCCCGCCCTGCTGGAGGCGGACAATCCCAACCTGGTCGGAGGAGACCAGGTCTGCGGAAGCCATCATCTGACCCAGCATTTCATGTTCAGGCCCGTACGCGGCTTTGCCGACGGAACGACGCCGGTTGGAAACCTTTACCACACCGGCGCGGCCGTCTGGCCCGGTGCGGGAACCGGCGCAGGGCCCGGATATCTGCTTGCACAAAAACTTGCCGGATAGCGACAAAAACAAACGCACCGGCACCAGAGGTAAAATGGGGAACAGTAACCATGAGAGTTTCAAGACGCACACTGCTTAAAAGTGCGGCCGCCAGCGGATTGCTGACAGCCGTCGGAACACCGGTAGCATTCGCCAGCGACATCGAAGAACTGGTGATCGCCTATAACGTCAACCTGCCGAGCTGGGATCCGACTGTCGGCCCGTCCGCGGTCAACCCAACCATCCAGGGCATCTACCAGTCCGTGTTCGACATGTTCATTCATCAGAACACGGACCTCAGCTTTGCACCGGGCATCATCACCGGCTGGGGCTGGAACGACGACAAGTCGAAGATCTGGATGGATGTGCGCGAAGGCGTCACCTGGCACAACGGTGATCCGCTGACACCGGAAGACATCGTCTGGTCGCTGGAACGCGCCGGCAATCCGGACACGGGCAATCCGATCCAATTCATCTGGGGCAAGGTCGGCAACTTCCAGATCGACGGCAACAAGATCACCGCCGACGTCAAGGAATACGAGCCCACCATCTTCAAGTGGATGAGCTTCCTGACCGGCTATGTGATGCCGAAGAAATACTATGAGGAAGTCGGCGCAGACGGTTTCGAGGCCAAGCCGATCGGCACCGGGCCTTACATGGTCGACAAGTTCGAGCGCAATGCCTTCGTCCGGCTGAAAGCCAACGAGAACTACTGGGGCGGCGCACCGGAATTCAAGACAGTCACGATCAAGTTCGTGACCGATGCGTCCAGCCGAACCTTCGAGGTTATGTCGGGCAATGCGCATGTCACGCTGGAAATGCCTTACGAGGAATTCGACCGGCTGAAGGAAAACGACGGCATCGTCGGCACCGCAGCCCCGATCTCCGACATCGGCATGATCTTCATCAACGATGTCGATCCGATGCTGGACGAAAACGTGCGCAAGGCGATGGCCTATTCCATCGACAAGAAGACCATCATCGAACGTCTCCTGTCGGGATACGGCGTGCCCATCGACACGCTGCAGACACCTGACTATTCCGCTTATGATGCCTCTATCACCGTTCCCTATGACCCGGACAAGGCAAAGGAACTGCTGGCGGCATCCGGCTTCGGTCCGGACAATCCGGTCAAGTTCAAGATCCAGACCACCCGCGGCTTCAAGCCCAAGGACTACGAGATTATTCAGGCCATCGTCGGCTTGTGGCGCAAGATCGGCATCGAGGCGGAAATCGAAGTCTACGAAATCGCCAAGCATTACGAATTGCGCGCGGCCGATACGCTGGCCCCGGCAGCCTTCTACAACTGGGGCAATGCCATTGGCGACCCGACCACATCGACCGGCTTTGCCATGTTCGGCCCCTCACCTCACTCCGTCTGGGATGGCGAAGAGCTGATGCAGAAGATCCTGCCGCTTTGGGGCGAGGCTGACGAGGACAAGCGCATCGAAGGCTGGAAGGAAGTCGATCGCCACATTGCAGAAAATGCTCTGGTCATTCCGCTCCTGCAGTATGTCCAGCCGATCCTGCACAGCGACAAGGTCAAGGTCACGCCGCACGCTTCCGGCGCGCTGCTGCCTGCGTTGATGACGCGTTCCTAAAAATCCGGAATTTTCGAACCCGCCTTCGCCGCAACACCCTCTAAAGCTTGCTCCCGGGGTGTTGCGGCGACTTTTTCCGATTTTTGGGCCAAATACCGTCATGCAAATCGTGCGCGCGCTGCTGACGCGCCTCATCACAACGCTTATCACCCTGCTTGGGGCCGCGATCATCGTGTTCGTGGTCATCCGGGTCGTCCCTGGCAACCCCATCGCCATGATGCTGCCACCCGGGGCGACAGATGCCGACATCGACCGGCTGAAAGCGCTTTACGGGCTCGACAAGAGCATCTTCGAACAATTCGTGATCTGGATCTCCAACGTGATCCAGGGTGATTTCGGCACGTCCATCACCCTGCGCCAGCCGGTCTACGACCTGGTGATAGGCCGTTTGCCGGCCACGCTGGAACTCTCGGTCATGGCCTTGCTGATCGCCGTCATCATCGGAGGTGCTGCCGCTCTCACGGCAACGCTCTACCGCGGTTCCAAGGTGGAAGGCGGGATCGACGTTGCCGGCGGCATCGCGCTGTCCCTGCCGGATTTCCTTTGGGGGCTGGCGCTAATCCTGCTGTTCGGCGTGCTGTGGCCGCTGTTTCACATTTCCGGCCGGATATCGCCTTCGCTCGGGTTCGAGTTCAGTTCCAATTTCTATCTCTTCGAAGCGCTCGCCCGGTTCCGGTTCGATGTGGTGCTGGATCTCATGGGCCACATGCTCATGCCGGCGCTTGCGCTGGCGATCCCGTTGGCAGCCATTATCCTGCAGCTCCTCAAGCAATCCCTGAAGGAATGCATGCACGACGACTACATCACCCTGGCCCGCACAAAGGGCTATTCGGAAAGCTCGATCATCCTGCGTGATGCCTTGCCGAACGCGATCCTTCCCACGCTGACGCTTATCGGCGTCCAGTTCACATTTCTCATAGGCGGCACGGTCATCATCGAACGCCTGTTTTCCTATGAAGGTCTCGGCAACATGGCGATCGACGCGGTGATCAACCGAGACCTGCCATTGATCCAGGGCATCGTCCTGATTTTTGCCCTGCTCTTCACGATGGTCAATCTGGTGGTGGACATGGCCTATGCCGCCCTGAACCCGAGGCTGCGCCATGCGTGACGCCCGAGGACATATCCGTCGCCTGCCCGGCCTTCGGCTCTGGCTCAGTGGCGGCTGGCTTACCTTCCTGGTGCTGGCAGCCGTCTTCGCCCCCCTGATCAGCCCGCACGACCCGCTGGCACAGGATCTTTTCGCCGGACGCCTACCGCCCTTCTTCGAACAAGGTGCCGACCCGGCCTATTTGCTGGGAACCGACAGCCTCGGCCGCGACGTGCTGAGCCGCATGCTCTATGGCGCAAGACTTGCGCTGATCGTGGCGCTGGTTGCCGGCACGCTTACCTGTCTTATCGGGGCAACACTTGGCCTGATCGCAGGGTACTACCGGGGCTGGGCGGATCTGGTGATCTCGCGCTTCATCGACATCTGGATGGCCTTCCCTCCGGTTCTCTTTGCAATCCTGCTGATTGCGGTTCTGGGAACCGGACTGATGTCCGTCATCATTGCCATTGTCGTCATTGACTGGACCCGCTTTGCGCGCGTCGTCCGGGCCGAAGCGATGAGCCAGGGGGCGATGGACTATGTGGCTTCGGCGCAGGTTGCCGGACGCACCCGTTTCGGCACCGCCCTGACCGAGATCCTGCCGAACGTCCTGCCGACCATCGTCGCCCTCTTGACGCTGGAAATGGGTATCGCGGTGATCGTCGAGGCGATCCTTTCCTTCGTGAACCTGTCCATTTCCACGGACCAACCGACATGGGGCGGCATGATTGCCGAAGGCCGTACCTCCATCTATCAGGCCTGGTGGGTTCTCGTGTTTCCCTTGTTCGCGCTTTTCCTGACGGTGCTGAGCTTTTCCCAGCTCGGCGAAGGCCTGAAGGACCATTTCGATCCGGTGCTGCGATGAGCTTTTTGTCCATTCAGGACCTGACGGTCCAGTTGAAGAACGGCATGCCGCTGCTCCGGCATGTCTCGCTTGATGTGGAGCCTGGTGAGGTGCGTGCACTTGTCGGGGAAAGTGGCGCGGGCAAAAGCATGATCGGCAAGGCTGTTCTCGGCATACTGCCGAAGGCCGCAAGGTTGACCGGGGGCAAGATCCTGCTCGACGGGGAAGACCTGCAGACGCTCTCCCAAAAGGCAAGACGCCAGCGGATTGGCGCCCGCGCGGCCCTGATACCACAGGACCCGCTCACCGCGCTCAATCCATCCCGCCGTGTCGGGCCGCAGATTACGGACAGGCTGGTGGATATTCTCGGCTGGAAACGACCGGATGCCGAGAAACGGGCGTTGGAGCTGTTGGAAGAGGTCCACATCCAGTCACCGGAACGGGTGATGAAGGCCTATCCGCACGAACTGTCCGGCGGCATGCGCCAGCGTATCCTGATTGCGTCCGCCTTTGCCGCCGAACCGAAGCTGATCATCGCCGACGAGCCGACGACAGCGCTCGACGTGACCGTTCAAAAGCAGATCCTCAAGCTGATCCGCGAAATGCAGCAGCGCCACGGCACCGCTCTGCTGTTCGTCACCCACGATCTGGGTGTCGTCTCGAAGATAGCCCAGTCACTGACAGTGCTCTATGCGGGCAAGGTGATTGAAGAAACCTCCGTCGAGAACTTCTTTGCCGCGCCTTCGCACGCCTATTCGAAGGCCCTGCTCGCGGCAACGCCGAAATATACAGACCCGCAAGGCTCACTGACACCTGTGCCGGAAGGCGTGACGAAAGCGGTGGAAGCTGAAGTGGCTGCCTTCGACGCACAATTGAAGGCAGGAGCCCGGCCATGAGCGATATCATCTACGAGCTGAAAGACCTGCACGTCTCCTTTCCGGACATGTCCCGCAAACCGCTTCTGGGAGCGGCACCGCGGATCGACGTTCTGAAAGGCCTATCCTTCGATATTCCCAAGGGCGAAGTCCTCGGCATTGTCGGAGGGTCCGGGTCAGGCAAATCCACGCTCGGCAGGGCACTGATCCGCCTGATCGAACCGGACAGTGGCGCGATCCGGTTTGAAGGCACCGACATCACCCATCTTCATGAGGACAGCCTGCGGCCCCTGCGCCGGCGCTTCCAGATGATCTTTCAGGACCCGATGTCTTCACTCAATCCTCGCCGGCGTGTCGGCGGTATCATTGCCGGGCCACTGCGCCTTCAGGGGCTCGACAACATCAAGGGCCGGGTCGACGAAGCACTCGACATGGTTGGCCTGCCCCGGCATTTCGCGACCCGCTATCCACACGAGTTGTCCGGCGGTCAACGCCAGCGCGTCGGGATCGCAAGGGCAATCGCCCTGAAACCCGACTTCATCCTGGCCGACGAGATCGTATCCGGGCTCGATGTGTCCTCCCAGGCCCAGGTGCTCAACCTGCTGGAGAGCCTCGTCAAGGACCTCGGTCTCACCCTGGCCTTCATCAGTCATGATCTCTCGGTGATCCGGCGGCTGTGTACCCGCATCCTGGTGCTCTACAAGGGCGAGATTGTCGAAAACTCCGAAACGGCGGAACTCTTCGCCAATCCGAAAGCGGACTACACACGCACGCTGCTCGACGCAATTCCGCTGCCTGATCCGAAACAGGTCTGGCTCTGAAACAACAGCCCGGCACCGGTCCGGATTGCCGGGCCGATGCCACAAGTCCGGTCGGTCCGTGGAATGCGTCTTCGTTCGCCTGGGGTCGAGCCAGTGCGCTTTACCGGTCGTTGATTATCTCTTTCACCGCTTGCCATCTTGCCGGATGCTGGCCTCCAGCCTTTGCCGTTGGCGAATTTCCTCCGTCCGGTCACTTCATTTCTTCCATGGGGTGACCTACTCTATCCTTTTGACAAAGCGCATCATTCCAAGGGGAGACGACACGATGGCCGCCATTCCGCCTGTTTGCGATTTTGGCTGGAAAGCACCCGATTTCGAATTGCCCGCGACCGACGGCAAGTCCTACAAGCTTTCAGACATTGCCGGCCCCAAGGGCACGCTGATCATGTTCATCTGCAACCATTGTCCCTATGTGGTTGCCGTCCGTGACAGGATCCTGCGCGATGCCCGTGACCTGCAGGCGATTGGCATCGGTGTTGCTGCAATCAGTGCCAATGACGTCGAGAGCTATCCCGAAGACAGTTTTGAGAAAATGACAGAACTTGCACGGCGGGAAAACTTCCCTTTCCCATACCTCTTTGACGAAGACCAGTCTGTCGCCCGCGCCTATGATGCAGCCTGCACACCGGATTTCTTCGGCTTCAATTCAGCGCTGGAACTTCAGTACCGTGGGCGACTTGATGCCTCCCGCAGGGAGACGGGACCAGCAGACCTTCGGCGTGATCTGTTCGAAGCGATGCGACAGGTTGCAGAAACGGGCAAGGGACCGGAAGATCAGATCCCGTCCATGGGATGCTCCATCAAATGGAAGGCTGCATGAATCCGATTCTGATTTTCGACCTAGATGGCACGCTGATCGACAGCGCCCAGGATCTTCATGCAGCGGCATGCCGCCTTCTGGAAGGCGAAGGCCTGCCGGCGCTGCCGCTTGAAACCATCCGCTCCTTCATCGGCAACGGTATTCCGACGCTGGTTGACCGTATCATCGATGCCACCGGCCTGCAGACGCGAGATCGCACACGTCTCATTTCGAGCTTCCTGGAGGATTACCAGGCACATGCGACCGATCTGACGGCCCCCTACCCTGACGTCGAAGCCACGCTCAACCACTTGCTGCAGTCCGGACACACTTTGGCGATCTGCACCAACAAACCGCAGCGGCCCGCCGAGAAGATTATCGAGGACCTGGGTTTGTCGCGTTATTTCCAGGGCCTGGTTGGCGGAGACAGCCTGACGGAGCGCAAACCGGACCCGGCCGGGCTGCATTACCTGCAATCGTCCCTCGGCGGCGGTCCGGTCGTTTATGTCGGCGACAGCGAGGTCGATGCCGAAACGGCTGTCAATGCGGGCATGCCCTTTGCCCTGTTCACCGAAGGCTACCGTAAACGTCCCATTTCCGAGATTCCGCATGCTGTGTCCTTTTCGAGCTTCAAGGACCTTCCGGCACTTGCGCAGAACCTGTTGTCAGCCCCTGCCTGACACAGGTTTTCGACATGTTTGCAGCCTTCAGTGCAGACATTGAGCTGGCCTGCCGGGGAAGCTATGATTGCCGCCGCACATGACGTGCGCCTTTCACCCGATTGACGGACCTGCGTTGACCAAGGCACTTCGACAGTTTCTCCTCCTTGCGATTGCCGGCACAGCATGCCTTTCCGGTTTCGGGTCTTCCTACGCAGCGGAGGCTGCGGAAACGGTCATCATGGCACCTGTTCTTGCCGCCCGGGCGGCAGCCGAGACAGTGCGCAAGGAACATGGACCGTTTTACACGGTCCGGGACGAGGCTGCCTTCCTGCAGCAGATGTGCAGCACTATCGAGGCGGCGGCGAACAAACAGGGCCTGCCACCGGGTTTCTTCGCCAAGTTGATCTGGAAGGAAAGCCGTTTCGACCCCAATGCGATCAGCCCGGCCGGTGCGGAAGGCATTGCGCAGTTCATGCCTTACACGGCCGCCAACTGGGGCCTTGAAAACTCATTCGAGCCAGTGGAAGCCATTGAAGCTTCTTCCCGCTTGCTGGGATATCTTTTTAAAGGTTACGGCAACCTTGGGCTGGCGGCCGCGGCCTATAATGCCGGGGAAGACCGTGTCGACAACTGGCGCCGTGGGCGCGGGCGCCTTCCCGATGAAACCCGCAATTACGTTTATTCGATCACCGGGCACAAGGCATCGGACTGGAAACAGGGCAAAGGGCCGAACGTCGACTTTACCCTGGACCAGACGCAGGATTTTCAGACGGCTTGTCAGGACTTCCGCCTGATCGAAGCGCCATTGCAACGCCGACTTGCCAATACCTACTACAACCGGGGACTGGCACTGGCGAAGTCGAAAGATTATTCAGCCGCGCTGCTTCGCTACACTGTTGCCATCCGGCTTCGCCCCGAGTTTCCGGAAGCCTACAACAACAGAGGGCTGGTCTACCGCATGATGGGTGATTATGGCGCCGCCATCGCCAATTATGATGTCGCTCTGAAGATGCGGCCCGGATATGCCGCAGCCTACAACAACCGTGGATACGCCAAGCGCAAGCTTGACCAATACCGGGAAGCGATAGCCGACTACGACAAGGCCCTGGCGATCAATACCAATTACGCCGCTGCGCGTTTCAACCGTGGTTTCGCCCAGGCTCAACTTGAAAATTATACCGCGGCGATTGCCGATTACGACGTGGTCCTGAAGCTTGTCGCCAACCACCCCCTTGCCCTTTACAATCGCGGCAAGGCTCATCTTGCCGCCGGTCATCTGAACAAGGCGGAAGACGACTTCAACTCTGCGATCGCCCACAGCGACGGATTTGCCAAGGCCTATTACAGCCGTGCGAACCTGAGGCTGCGACTGGGCCAACGCGACCAGGCCAAAGAAGACTACCTGAAGTCCGTCTCACTCGACGCCGGCCTGGGGCGCGGCAAATACGCCATCGCTTTCGACTGACACCTGCGACTTGACGATTGCCTGCGGGGCAGCCTTGCGAACTGCTATTCCTTAGGCACCTCGGTTCTGACCAGCGGCAGGCTGAACCCGCCCGTGTGATACTGGTGGCAAAGCGTGCATTCTTCTCCAGCCGCACGTTCCGTGTGGCAGGTCGCACAAGTGGCCTTGTCGATAGGGGTGAAGTTCGGTGCGTGGATGGCAGGGTCACCTTGCTCGTAGCTCTTCAGATAGGTGTCCGCCCCCGTGGTGAGCGCGTGGCACGTCACGCATCCTTCCATTCCGACCGCGCTGATGTGCGGGTCGTGAGAAAAGCGCGTGAAACGTGTCGTCACCTGAGCGGGATCGAAGGGGTGCCAGCGCACGGCCTTTTCAACGCCGGCTGTGTCGACGCTGTGGCACTTGGTACAGCGTCCCACCGCGCCCGGGTCACTGAGCGAGGCAAATACAGGATCCCGCAGGGCCTTTTCCTGATCCGTTGCCGCATGGCTCGAATAATCGAGCCATGTTTTCAGGAAGGGGTCTTCATGTCCCGTCGGGCGATACCGGATCGTATGGTCCTGCCGGTACCAGCCGCCGTAAAGAGCCCAGTTTTCCGGATCGAATGGTTCCTCCCGGGGTTGCGCAGAGGGGTCGTCAGTTGAAGTCGATGTGTCGACAGGTTCGGCCGCATCGCTCAACAGGCCCGTTCCGCCTTCGTCTGCTGCAAGGATGTCCTCACCGGCAAGAATATCGTCACTGGCAAGTATTTCCTCTCCGCCCGCAGGCTGGCCGAGGAGAGCGTCCCCCTCGGAACTGCTCGAAGCGTCGTCCTCCGCCAGGATATCCAAGCCGTCCGACACGTCGGCGCCTGCGTCATCCGCTATGGCAAGATCGTCTTCAACCAACGAGCCTTCGTCTGCAAGAATATCATCGTCGGTATCTGCCTTGCCGGCCAATGCGTCATCGGCTCCTGCAGGCGCCAGCAACAGGTCCTCGGAAGCCAGCTCTGCGCCATCATCCGTTCCGCCGCCAAGGATGAGGCTATCCGTACCATGGCCTTCGCTGGCGGCATCGTCTGTCCCGGCCAGAATATCGCTGTCGTCCACCCCGGAAAGGGTGTCCGGCGCGGCCTCTTCGGTTTGTACCGCTTCGTTCTCTTCAACCTCCTGCCGGGCTTCCTCGAACGCGCGGGTTGGCGTTCCGTCGGCGTGGCGGGCAAGGTCCTCAGCGAGATCCGGCAACCATTCCCGGTTGGCGGCGGCGATCACGTCGTGTGGCATCACACCGACCATCAGCGCCATTTGCCTATGGTCCGTCATGGTTTCGCTGTCCGCTGCCCCGGCGCCCATGGCGGCAGGAAGGCCATCACGCTCGATATTCGCGAGCAACTGCTTCACCGCCCAGGCCAGCGTTTGGACCCTTGCCAAAGCGTCCTCATCAGCCTCCCGCAGATCCAGAAGATCCAGGTCCGACACTTCTCCCACGATATCCCGGCCGTCCAGCACCAGCGCCAGAAGCGCCCGCATGAAGGGCGTAATTCCTGCCTCGGACCTTTCCGGCCAGGACCCGACGTCGATCCCCCGTTCCGCAAGCGTTTCGACGTCCAGGCCCGGAACAGAGAGGAAATTCGTGCCCTTCGGTCCGCTCACGATGGTCTGGCCGAGAATGTCGCCACTGTGACAGGTCGCGCACATGCCTTCGAAATCTCGAACTGCCATATAGCGGCCGTCGTTCCCCGCCTCATGGCAGGTCTCGCACATGGCCGGAACCTTGCCGGCACCATCGGGCTTCTCGGCTGTATCCGGGAAGTGCTTTCCGAAATGCGACTTGTGATCAAAGATGATGCTGGTGCGCTGGTAAAAGGGATAGCCTGCGAATTGCGGATGACTGTCCTCGAAACGCCCGAACTTCTCGACATGGCAGGTCTGGCACCTGTCATTGGAAACTTCGGTCAGTTTGCCAAGGCTTCCCTGGTGCTCCTGGTGACAGGTGGCACAATAGATGTTCTGCGACCCGGCATCTGCGCTACCTTGCGTCTGCCCTGCCATCGGCAATGAGAACTTGATCCGGTTTGTCCAGCTCTGATCACGCCCGGTGCCGACTTCCGCCGTGCGGGCAAGTGTCATCTGCCGGAGCTGTTCAACCGGCGTCGTATGTGCCGTGAATGGCTGCGAACCAACGTCGTGACAGGTGGTGCAAAGCGCCGCTGTCTGTTTCGGTCCTGCAGCTGTCGCGGCAAGGCCATGAAGCCAGCCAAGGCCTTGCGGACGTGCGTCGGCGTGGCACGACTGGCAATCTGTCAGGTTGGCGTGCTGGGCTGCAAGCCGGCCCGGCATCAGATAGTTCTTTGCCACCCCGCCGGAGAGAATGATCGCCACGAGCCCGGCAGTCAGCGCCGTGAGCCAGACTGCTGCCCGCCGCCTGCGCTTGCGCAGGCTCGGCTTCGGCACGCAGGGTTCCTGGTTCAGACAGCAACTTCCGTCCGGCAGCGGACCATCTTCGCAAGGCCCGCCTTCCTGGCTCGAGCGCCGGCAAATCCATCGGTCGCCGTCCTGTACAGGCTGGCAGGCAGGCCCCGCCCTGCAGTTTCCTTTCCGGTCCGGTCCCAGACGACACGGACACCCGTCGGCAAGATGTCCGCAGAGCCAGTCGTCCTGCGGCCGTTCATAGCGGCGTTCCTGAACACCAATTCTGCGTAACAGGCTCATGGTCAGGCAATTCCGCTCGAAAAGGCATAGGCAACAACGACATGCGCCAGGATTGCCAGGATCAGGGCATAAGTTGGCGGTACATGCACAAACAGCCAGAGTTTCAGCAATCCGCCGTTGGCATACTGGAAATCAAGGTCGTTCTTGGCGCGCACCAGCTGGCGCATCCGTTCCAGACGCTCCTTGCCCTTGCCGTCCAGATACCGCTCGATCGATTGCAACTCGCCCATGATCCGCGAAATCGGCAGACTCGACTGGCGCAGATGCGCGAATACATACCGCGGCCGCGCAAAGAACCGGCCGAGCTCCCGCTGGTAGACATTGGCAAGGCTGACGGAACTGCCGTCTTCCAACGACGCCAGCGCCAGAGTTTCCGCCTCGTCCGCGATTTGCGCGCGCAACACGGGAATGCGCTCGAACAGGACCCGGTCACCTCTGCCTTCCAGGCGCACGGGAACGATCCGGGCCAGAAAACCGCCGACACAGCCACTTGCCGAAACCAGCACGAACAGGATCCACAAGAGCCATTCCAGCGGCGCATTCGGAAACCGCAGATGCGTATGCACCAGAAAGACGCCGATGGTCAGGAACCCGAGGTAATAATGCACCTGCAACCAATGGCGCACGCGCCCGAGCGGCAACGTGCTCAACTGCTTGCGAAACGTCAGCAGCAGCATGCCGGCCATGACCGCCACCAGAACCCAACCGTTGAGGAACTGGCTGTCGCGCAACGAGATCCGGTAAGCCTGGTTTACGGTCATGAAAACCGCGAGCAAAACAGCGGCCGCACCAAGCTTCAACAGGATGTTGCGATTGAGGAGCCAGCTCATTTCAGCCACTCCAGCAGTCTTTCGGTGTCGCGCATGTTGACGCGCGCAAGCGCGTCATGCGGACAGGACTGGACACAGGCTGGGCCCGTCAGCTGATCGGCGCACAGATCGCATTTGGTTGCCCGGCTGATGGGCTGCCCTTCGCGATCCGTCACGAACTGCCCGTTCTCGTCACGGATCTCGACCATCCGGATATTGCTGTATGGACAGGAATTGGCGCAGGTCGCACAGCCGATGCAGGTGTTGTCGTCAATGACGACAGTCCCGCTGTCCTCGGCCCTGTGAATGGCGCCGGTTGGACAGCCGATCAGGCAAACCGGATCGGTGCAATGCATGCAGGCGCTCGCGATCATCGCGTTCTCGAACCGGCTCCCCTGCCGAACGAAGCGGGGGTTGTTGTCGTGGGCGGTCGCGCAGGCGCGCACGCAATCGTCACAGCCGACACAGCGCTCCAGGTTGATCAGCATGGCTTCCTCACCGTTGATGAAACGGTGATCGACGAGGAAGTCCATCATGCCCTGGCGCAGTTCCCCGCGCGTGCCGTCACGATCATCCGGTCTGCCCTGCCGCAGGAAGGAAGGATCGAGCCCCGGCAATACATGTTTCTGGACCAGATGCGTCGGAATGCGGATGACGTCGACATAGCCGATGGCGCGCAGGCTCGTATCCAGAACCGGAGAAACCTTGTCCCGCGCAAACGCCGCAATCGCATCCAGTCCGAAAACGTCGTTTTTCGACAGATGGCCAATGGTCCTGTCACCGTGATCGATCCGTTCGCTGACCCGGGCAAAGCCACTGTTGATCAGCAACAAACCGTCGACGTGACTGCCCTGTTCACAAATCACCGGCTCCTGCTGGATGATGTGCTGCGCCCCATCTTCCTTGGAAATTTCAGTCTTGAACCGATGGGTCCAGTTGAAATTGCCATAGGTTTCGAACAGGGCCTCTTCTGCGATTTCCGCCAGCGCTGTGCTGTCGACATGGGCAAAGACCGGGCATTCCTGCAACCGGGTCAGCAAACCGCGTTCATGGTAAAGCTGGTCGATCTGCTTGCGGAAGCCATCCGACCAGTCTCGAATTTCGCGCAGCCCCTGCCAGCGCAGCTCGAACAGGACAGTGTCGTCCTCAAGGGCATAGATGGTCGCGCGCCTCGGGCTTCGGGTCAGGGCGGCCAGCTCGCCAAACATCTGCGGGGCTTCCAGCAGGAAAGTCTCGTGCTTCGCAATCAGCTCGTCCGCGTCGACACGCAGGGCAGCTTCCACCGTATTTGCTCGTGTGACTTCATTGATTGAAGCGGCCGCGGACGAAGGTCTGCGAGACCGCCGCCGCGCAGGGCGGTACTCTGGCGGACGCTTGCGCGCGAACAGTTGCGCAAGCGACCTGCGCCAGGATTTCTGTTGCTTGCGACCCGAGCCGGCGGTCGGCGCAGACGCAGTCAGGCCGAACACGGATCCGGACAGAATGATGAACAGCGAACTTCCATAGTCACCCTTGCGCAGGACAGTTTCGCCCTTTTGAAAGGTCCTGATCCGGCCATCATTCGCAATGACGCTTGCAACCGGCAGCCACGAGGGAAAGTCGGCCGGATTGACGTCGGCAAACGCCGGCAGGGCCAGGACACGGTCCACCGTCTCCCGGTCCAACGGTTCCTTGCCGAATGGCTCGTCCCAGCGCCGGTTTCGCTCGTCGCGAAGCTCCTGATCCAACAGTCCGGCTCCCTACTGCGTCACGGGTCCCTTGAACTTGTCGGCTCCCGGAATGTACTTGTCGACCGCGGCGAACGTCGTCCCGTCGTAGGTGTCGGCAAACTTGAGGCCGAGCACGGAGATCTTTGCCGCGGCATCGGTCAGCTCATCCTGGTTGTTCAGCTTGAGCTTGGCACCGCTAGCGATATCCTGGATCTCACCCAGTTCGGGCGCCTCGGGCAACAGCTTGGCAAGACTTGCCATGACCTTCGTGGCATTGCTTGCCCGTTTGGCCATCTTCACGGCGTAGTCTTTCTTCTCGGTCGCCTTGCTAACGCCGATCAGTGCCGTTTCCAGCTCGACGATACGCCCGACGAGGAACAGCATCCGCTTGCGTTCGATGGATGCTTCCGGGTTGGACTTGCCCTTGTTGTACCAGGTGTTGTGACGCACCTCGCCCTGGCTCCAGCTAACCAGTTCAAAGGCACTGCCGGGCGTGTGACCGCCGACATTCACCAGTTCCTCGTTCGGCACCAGGTGACAGCTGAAACAGTTTTTCGCCAATGCGTAGGTCATCTTGGGCCGGATCATGCCGGCTGCCTCGGCCTTTTCCCAGCGTGCGGCAATTTCCGCCTCGGTTTCCTGACCTTCCT
The DNA here is from genome assembly GCF_000475395.1 of Labrenzia sp. C1B70. NCBI lineage: Bacteria > Pseudomonadati > Pseudomonadota > Alphaproteobacteria > Hyphomicrobiales > Stappiaceae > Labrenzia > Labrenzia sp. C1B70. The sequence continues at coordinate 163,936 of NZ_AXCE01000045.1, read as the reverse complement.
TCTTGCCGCTGAAATCCGAATGCACCTTGTACCATTCCTTGGCAGGACCATGGCAGGACTCGCAGGAATTGCCGGCAATCGCCTTTTCCTTGCCGTCCACCATCTGCATGGTGAAGTGACAGTTGGTGCAGAGGCTTTCCGCCTTAAGTCGCTTCACGCCCATGTTGGCGGCGATCTTTTCGGCATCCTCGCTCTTGGGCAGATCCCTGAAGGTGCTGAAGTGATGCGTGTTCTGCCAGATCGAGGTTTCCTTCTTGTGGCATTCCGCACATTCGTTCGGTCCGACAATCATGCTCGGGTCAGCCTGAGCCGGGGCAAGTCCGGCCAGCGCGAGATATCCGACAGCGCACACGGCAAGGCAGGACGCCGCCTGGCGCAAGCCCTTCAGTAATCCAGCCATATCCAATCCCTCAATCCTTTGATCCAAAAATGTTGAACACCCTCTCGCGTCGTCAGGCGTCCAGAATGACATTGCCTCCCGGGCAAGCGATACACATGAGCACCGACCCTTGCGCCGGGCTGCTGGCGGGCCGCGTGACATAGGTCACGTCGCCTTCCTTGAGCGCTGTTGCGCAGGTTCCGCAGTTGCCCGCCCGGCAGCCGGAAGCGACCCGGATGCCGTTGCGTTCGGCCAGATCCAGCAGCGTTCCGTCCTGCTCGTGCCAGGAAACCTTCTTGCCGGAGCGCGAAAATTCCACCTGCACGCTTTCAGCCGCCTCCCGTGAACTTGTCGGCGACTTGACGGTTTTGACGGACGCAGGCCCGAATGCCTCGAAGTGGATATCGCTGTCCGGTACGCCCCAATCGCGCAGCTGCTCCGTCAACGAAGACATCATCTGCGGAGGGCCGCAAACATAGAACTCGTAGTTGGAAGACGTCAGATACCGCTTCAGCACATCAACTGTCAGGAAGCCCGGGCAATCGTAATCCCGTCCCTCAACGCAAGCATCAGTCGGTGCGCTGTAGAGCACGCGGTAATGGACGTTGCTCCGCCGCTCGGCAATCTCCCGGATTTCGTCGCACAGCACAATGTCATCGCCGCTACGCGCGGCGTGGAAGAAATGCACTTCGCGGTGGCTGCCGGCATCGTCAAGCGCTTTCAGCATGGACAGCACCGGTGTCAGGCCGACACCACCACCAATCAGGACAACCGGCCGTTCCGATTGCAGGTCCAATACGAAACCGCCCCTGGGCGCTTGCACATCGACGACATCGCCTTCCTTGAGGTTGGCATGGAAATAGGTCGAGGATAGCCCGCCAGGTACGGTTTCACCGGCATCCGGCGGCGGTGACAGTCTCTTGATCGTGACCCGGTACCGGTCCAGACGGGAGGGACTGTCGGACAGGGAATAGCACCGGATAACTGGTGCGGGCTGATCTGAAATCGGCAGTTCGAACGTCAGGAACTGGCCCGGCAGAAACGGTGGAAGCTCGCCTCCGTCATGCGGCTGAAGATAGAACGAGCAGATATCGCCGCATTTGTTTTCGACACGCTTTTCGACAATCCGGAACTTGCGTTTGCCGGCCCAGGTCGTTCCGGACTTGAGCCTGTCGACTTCCGCATTGCGCAGGGCAGCCTGTGCCAGATCGTTGAAATGCTGCAGGTGCCTGGCGTCCAGACGTCTTTCGCGAAAGACGGCCGCCACAGATGAATAAACCCCGAGGCAGAGCTGAAACAGGGCGAGCGCAACAATCGTACCACCGCCGATTTGCAGTGCCAGGATCATGGGCAGGCCGCCTTTCCGACCAGAAATGAGCCGATGTTTCTCATCAGAACCTCGTCCTCAGTTCCATTCGCAGTCCCGTTCCCGCCTTCCGGTCCTGTCCGGCGGAAACAAACCCGTCGACCTGAATGCTGCTCCTGTTGTTGAGGGCATGCAAGAGTTGGCCGCCGAATGCGACCACACCGGCGTCGCTGCCGTCGGTATCCTTGCGACCACCGAGTTCCATAACAAGCTGTGTCTTGTCCTCGTTGAAGAACATCTGGTGGCCGATAGATCCACCGAAGACGCTGTCTGCCCGGTTGGAAAGTGCAGACCCGCCCAGACCAACAGCCGGAGCGGCAAACAGGATGCCAACCTGACCCAGAGGACCACCCGTGAGGCTGTCGCGGGCAGCGGAGGTGTAGTTGCCGATAGCCCAGAAGGCGTTGGCATAGACAACGTTTTCGGACGCCGTCACGGTGCGCGAAACTTCCGAAAACATCAGCACGCCGTTGTCGACGGCTGGGCCTCGCTTTTCGATCGCGGTCGAGGTGTTGATCCGGAACGCCGTATTGTAAAGCCCGAACCTCTGTACGGCGGACGCCCCGAAATAGAAGCCGTCTCCCCCCTCGTCCTCATCGCTGATGACATAGGCAAGATCCAGATTGGCCGTGCTCTTGCGGAAATCGGCCTCGGTGAACAAGCCGAGAAGGAAGGCACTGTCGTCGAGTTCATTGTCGCCGCGGCGGATATTGTTCCAGCCGAAAACGCCGGTTGCCCTCAGATCCGGCGTCAGGCCGGGAATGACGATCGTGTCGCGCGTAATGCCGAGCGCGTCGACACTGTCGTTGATCATCATGCCTTCCTGAAAGAACAGGGGCTGACGGCCGATGGAAAATCCGAAGTCGAAATTGCGGTTGTCGTCCGGATCGAGGTTCGGGAAAATCTCGCCGAACTCACCTTCGAAGAACAGTGTCGTCACATAGGGATTGAGCCCGTTGACATATTCAACGCCGCCTTCATCCGTATAGAGAATGCCCGTGTTCCGGCGTTTTTCCGTCAAGGGCGAAAACCCGATGAGGATCCGCTCGGTGGGTGTCAGTTTCAGATTGGCAAAGATGTCGATGCGGCTCGCCCAGAACTGGCGCGGATCTTCAACGCCGTTGGCATAGTGGCCAATTGCGGTGCGCGCGTCGCCGAACACCCAAAGCGCCGGTTGCCAGATTGCCCCGGTCGGCAATTCGATACCGGGCGCAAGATTTCCGCTGGCGAGGAATTTCTCGCCGCGCTGGAAGATCGGCGGCGTCGGTTCGGGCTCCTCATCTTCCGCTATGATCGGAACTGCATCGGTGCTCAATTCGCTTGAATGGTGGTCACCGGCAATCAGGGGGGCAGGCCCGCTGTTTTCTTCTTGATGCTTGCGGACTTCCGCTTCCGTGACCATGGGAATGGGGTCGTCGCTCAAGGCACTGCCCGCTGCCCATACCTGCCCGCCGGCCTGCAGAAGAAGCGCAGCCGAAGCCACCGTCGTGATTGCCCACGCACTGAACCGCCGTCCCCGAGTTCTGCTTGCCTGATACCTCATTTGAGCACGACACTCGCCTTGCGCGTCCACAGCACGGAGCTGCCCTGCACCACCTTGCGCGCGATACCGGCCGGGCTCATGCCGTAGTCGAAGCCTGCTCCCTGAATGGCCGCGATCAGGTTGACCGGCACCATCTGGGAAATCAGCTTCACCGAGATGGAATAGCGTTCACCCGGTTTCAGGTTTTCGGCGGGAACGGCATAGGTCGCGGTGCGGCTTGCCCCCGGTTCCAGGTTCTGCTTGTGCTTCCTGGCCCCGCGCGGCCTGCCGTAGATGGTGGTTGCCCGGCGTTCCGGCCGAACGAGCGGCAGAACGTCCGTCGAAGTGTTCACCGCCAGTACCTGTTCGCGTTCACCGCCACGCAGCAACCGGACCACGAACTTGGATTGCAGGCTGAACAGGTCCTTGTCGAGCTTCAGCTCGCCATTGTGAACGTAAAGCGAGTGGGCATCGCGAACGTCGCCATTGGGGTCCCGGTCACCGGACACATAAACCGTGTTGCCCTTGCTGTCCTTGACCGTCACCTGAAGGAATATCAGCCGTTCGGCGTCAAACCCGGTCGGCACACCGTGTCCGTCCGTGCCGCTGCTGACATCGACGGAGAACTTGAGAGCCCGGCTGGTGTTGTCGACAATGGTGATGTCACTCAGCTTGAAGCCGTTGCGCAGCACCTGAAGCCGTGCCTGACGCGCCTTTTCCAGCCGCTCGAACTGGGTATCCAGGATCTCGCGGCCATCATAACGATCATCGATGGACGACCAGGCTTCGGGAAACTTGTAGCCGTCCTTGACGTTGTCCTCGAACTTGTCGGTTCCCCAACCGGCGCCGACATTGAACTGCAGCCATTCAGCCAGCGTCTTGAACTCCGCCGCCTCGACGTTGTGCGGGAAAATGCCCGGATGAATGATCGAGTAATCAGGACCTGCAAACATGTGGTTGGTCAGTTTGCGGTTACGGGTCGGGACATCACCGACGATTGCGGCGGGGCCATAGTCATAGCCGGAGGCAACGCCCTGAACCTTGCCCATATGGCAGTCCTGGCAGGTTTCGCCCCGCTTGGCGGCCGGCGAGCGCTTGTATTCGGCAAAAGCCTCTTCCAGCTTGAAGCCGTTGAACAGCGTCACATCATGACAGGTGCCGCAAAAGCCTGGCTTGGTGAGCGCGAAGAAAGGCTTCGCCTCGGTATGGATGCTGCGTCCCGGATCATCCTTGCTTTGGGAAACCCGGTATTCCTCGGGCGTGTTCAGAACCCGCTTCAGCTCTTCGCCGCCCTTCGGGCCATAGACCGGCGAGAATACATCCCCCTCTTCCAGCGCGAACCGGCCACTGATCTTGCCGTAGTTTCGGCTGACGCGGTGGCAGGCAACGCAGGTGATGCCTTCCCGTGAGGTCGGATTGCGCTTCAGGTTTGAGACATAGAGCGACTCGCCAATGTTCATGCCGACCGGGTTGTGACAACGAATGCAGAAGTCGCCATTGGTCGCGCTGGTCTTCATGTTGATGGTGGTCTGCATCGCCATGTAGATCGGGCTCAGCTGCGCATAGGCATGCTGAGACACGGACCATTGCTCATACTGGCCAGGGTGGCAGGTCGCACAGGTGTTTGCAGAGGGATATTTGCTTTCCAGGAAGAGCTTTTCATGCTCCGCATTGGCTGTTCGCCGGATCGTTTCTTCTTTTTTCTTGCCTTCAACGGTTTCAGTCAGCCCGGTTCCGCCGCCGCTCAGCAGGTCGTCATCATCGCCAACTGTCAGAAGGTCATCATCGGAAAGAAGATCGTCGTCTCCGGCCAGAAGGTCGTCGCCGGAAACATCGGCCCCGTCGCCCGCAAGCAGATCATCACCTTCAAGCAAATCATCCCCGGCAAGCAAGTCATCGCCAGCCAGAAGATCATCTCCATCAGCCTTGGGATCATCACCTGCCAGCAGATCGTCACCATCGGAAACAGAGGCGGCACCGGGTTCCTCTGCGGTCAGCAGATCATCGCTTCCGTCATCGGAAGGCAGCAGGTCGTCACTGCTGTCCGTCAGAATCGCCTCATCCGAAACCGCATCTTCGGCGGGCGTCAGCAAGTCATCATTCTGTTCGGCTTGCGCCAGTATCAGGCGATCGCCGGCGCTCCTGCCGTTTTCGAGTTGGGATACGAAATCGACCAGCGCCCGTACATCGCCAGATTGGATAAGCTGCTGGTGATACTGCCGAAATTCGTCTGAAAAAGCGGCTGCGCGATCAACACTGCCAGCGCCGGAAAGAATGAGTATTCCGAAAAGAGGCTTCAAAAACGGTCGAAAAAATTCCGATAAACGCGACATTCCAGATCCACACAAAACATGTTCTCAGGCCATCGCTTACACCGATCCCCCAACTCAAATTCACACTACGGAAACCTCAGGACAACATCAAAAGAAAACTGTTCACAAATTAGCCGCATTTTCGCCTTGGTAAACTCGCGGCTAACCGCGGGAACGAACAGAGCTACGCACTGTCGCATCGCTAACCGGTGCCTTCAAATTTCGGGCAATGGCGTGAATCAATTGCGTCGCCGGCAGCATCCGTCCGGAAGGTCACAAAGTTGCTGCCGCTGTGTTTCCGCTCGCAACAACACATTCTCGCAAAACAATGTTTGCGTCACACCAGCACACAGACTGGATTACCTGCAGCGCAGCGAAATAGGACTATGAAGGTTGGAAGAAGGAAAGTGGCGGAGAGGAAGTCTATCGAACTATGACAATAAATAACTGATATTAAATGATATTAATTGGATATTTTTGATTTTGCCTACTTCTATGCCTACTTTTGAACGTTCCGTCTCTCGATTTCACGCTTTCGTGAGCGGCCTACCCCAGTCTCCGCAGCTCGTCTTGCTTTCGCGTCGATCACGTCTCTTACAAACACAAAAGACCGCTGCTTCGAATGTTCTAGATTGGTGGCACCGACTGCTTACCGCTTCCATGAACAATTAGACGCCTCGTATCAAAGGAAAGCTACGCAAGACTCGTGTTTTGCAATCTACAGGGCATTTAACTAAAACTATTTGAGCATAACTTTGGGGAATTGATGTATGAACGCTTTGGTCACGCTTACTATGTCCATGCTCTTTTTTTGGATAACACCTGTTCTCGGCAGCGAACCAGTCGATGGAAAAATCTTCGTTCGACTGGGCATCGGATATGAACTCTCCGATACAGAAGCCACTTTGAGAGAGAAGTTGAGTTTCGATGACGCCTCAATCAAAGAGGGAATGTCTCAGGAAGCCCCCGCCTCTTGCTACGCTGCTCCTGGAATTACAGAGATATATGACATTGAGATTTCCAAAAAACGCCCGCCGCTGCATGTGACGCAGCAACTTTTCGAATTAGGCGCCATGCTGGTAACGATCCATTGCGGCGGAGATAGTTTTAGAAGGTTCCCTACAATTGAAGCGTCGAGAGACGGAAAAAACTGGTACAAACTTGGCAATCCCTCAGCACAGGCGGTATCGCGTTTTTCCATAGGCTTCATTCATCAATTGGTTTCGAAAGTAGGCTGGACCGTCGACGAAAAGAATAACACTGGAGTGCTTCAAGTCCGTAGAAACGGAGAGGTGCTTTTCGCATTTGCGGCCATGAAAAAGAGATTTTACGCAGCGTATTACTTCCGCTCTGAAAGCAATCGAAAAAAATTCAACATGACTGTAAAAGAACGAGGCCTAGAATATCACAATCAAATGGGTACGTTTGACAATGGCGACACTCGGTACACATCTGTCGTCAACGTTGGCAGGTTCGAACCCACGACGTTTCCATTTACACTTTCATTGGCATATGCTGAAACTCATGCTCGGTTACTCGACTACCTGTATATTGCGTTGGATGCTAAAGGCAACGCCGCTATTGAGGACCAATACGAAAAAATAACCGACATTCTCAGCGAGCGATTAAACACGAAATGACAATTGAAACTGCTTTTCGTTGTGTGGCCCGCGCTGCCAACTATGCCGGTTTCTGACACACTGATTGTGAAGGAGCTTAATCATCCCGATAGCCGCCTCAGTGGCTTTAGCATTCTCTATAAGTCCTTTAACGATCAGAGGTGTGCAGCCCCGGCTCAATCATCAAAAATCTGAATCAATTTCGCCCTCATTGATTCAAATAATCCATTGAAATCCTTACTCTTTTAATTGGCCTCGACCTAAACAATCTCTGTAAGCAGCTTATATTAGCTGCATGCCAAAGGATATGCTCCTATGCAGCGCCCGCAATACGATTGTGGCCGCAACGATGATTTGCGTTCTACTTCCTGCGTTCTCTTTCGCTGAAGAAGGCGCTTCGGTTGTCGTTGACCCGCGCATAAACTCGTCACGATGGGACCCGCCAGAGAGATACGTCGGCAAGTTCCTGGGCATCCTAACAGTCAAGACGCTACCACCTGAAGAAATCCATGCTGAGTGCGTGAGGATCGGTCAGGCTCCAGCTACAGATAAGCCTCGCGGGTGCGCTCGCTGGTGGCCCAATCCTATGCGGTGCACCATCGTCGCTATCGACAGACCGGCATATGGGACCAATCCAGCTTTTGTTATTTGGCACGAGATTGCTCATTGCGGACCTGAAGGCTGGCCCGACACCCATCCTGAGTGAACTACTGAGGCACGTGCTGCTCGTCTTCGCTAAGGAATTTGTAAATCGCAGCACGGACAAGCCTCGCACAAGAGATATCCCGATCCTTGGCAGCTTTCTTGAGGGCATCACGCTGCGCCGTCGTGAGCGTAACGGGAAGCTTCTCCGTATATTTAGCTTTTCTCACTTTAAGAACTTCCATAAATATCTGATTAAGTGAATATATCACGTCAATAAATATGAGAAAACATCAACAATACTTGAAGGCTAAACTCTGGTTGAGGGGTAAATGAAAAGCGCGCGGCAGGTATTAACCCGTCGCGCGCATATTGGCTCGATATCAGATTGGCTGAATTTTAAGCCGGTTGCAGTGCCTCGAACTCTTTCATGAGCTCCAACATCCGTTCAGGGCCATGTTCTTCAACGCGCGCGCGAAACTCAGACAGCCTTCCAATGCGTTCATCTTCACGTCGCTGACCTTCGCGGAGCGGCTCCAGTTCAGCATCCGTGATTTCCCGAGGTTTCGGCACAAGACCTTGCGCTGCCAAAAGTCGCTTCGCGTCCTCGCGTGCAGAAATGAGTGTTTCATCCCTCCAGGCACCGCCGCCATCGATTGTGCCGAGCAAAACCTTGACCGCTATTTCTTCAAAGGTATTCGCTGGAGTTTCATCGATCTGCTCCATTAGGGCGTCGTATTCTGCTCGGTGCGGCATCAGTTCGAACATCTCGACGAAGTCGAACTCCTGGAGCAAAGGAAGCTGCGCCAATTCTATGGCGAGCCATTCCGAATAGATCGGCCCGATTGCTGCGATTGCAGGAGCCGCGCATGACGAAAGAGTAAGCGCCGGCACGGCAGCGGCAGCGGAAACCGAGCCCGTCAGAAATGCACGACGATTGAACGTTGTGCGGTCACTCGGTATCGTATTAATAGCCATGTCAAATTCCCCGTGATTGGATTTCGTGGTTAGGGTAGGTTGGGCGCGTCACCGCCTAACCTGCCCGGCATTCAGAACAAGTCGCCTTCAAGTACCTTGTCCAAGACTTCGATTTCTCCTTTCGCTTCGTTGGTGATTTCGTTCAGCAGCTCCACAAGCACGCGGAGCTCCCTGTAAAACTCCCAGCCATCCGGCGTGTTCGGTGTGAAACCGTAGATCAATGACAGGATGACACTGGACAAAACCACCTGTCTTTCATTCGCCTGGTTGATAAGCTCGGCCCTCTCGCAAATGCGATCGGTCGCCTGTTTGGAAAGGCGTTTCTTGGTCATTGCCGGTTCCCTCAAAAGTCGCTGACGATTTCATCGATGCGGCTCAGTGCGGACGAATACTCTCCGAAGCGGATCTGCCGAGCGATGAAACTGAGATGTTTGCGAACGTCACCGGCAAGCGCCTTTACGCTGTCCGCAGTCGCTGCCGCATCGGTGTCGAGGCATTGAAGGTCATTCGCGAGCTTCTCAGCCAGCGTTTCCAATTCGCACAGGTGGCGCAGTACATGGCCGTCATCCCCGGCCAAGGGATCTGACAGGCAAAGCGATTGCCTGAGTTTGACAATGAAGTCCGTGAGCGTCCCGGCCTGTGACAGGCACTCAAGCGTGACCTGCTGTGACCGCAGCCATTCGAGAAAAGACAGCATCTCCGCGTCATCCAAGCCAAGCCGTTCCAGCTTCCAGACAATGAGCGTGTCACCGGGCTGAAGGTGGAGTTTCATGCGCTCGAATTGGAGGCGGCGCTTTTTGGGTTTCGCCATCCAATCCTGAAACAGGTAGTCAACATTTCGTCGAATGAGGGCGGCGCGTTCCTGCGCCTGTTCCCTGCCATCGGTGACCAGCGCATAGGCGTAGGTGCGTGTTTCAGGCTCCATGTCAGGCCCCCATTGCCGCCAGTTCTGCGGAAAGAGCGCTCCACCGGGCATAGTCCGGAGCGAACAGACGGGTTTTCATCTGAAGGCGGAGCACTTCGCCCCGAAGCCCTTCCCGGCGCAGATTGGCCGTTGCATCGAATTTGCCCGCCTTTGCATCACGCCATGCGCCGCGAAGGCACAGAGCGAATACAGCTGCGTAGGAATACCCGGCATAGAGCTTCGGAAAGTTCGCCATATCCTGACGGGTCCGTTTATGGGCCTCTTTCATGATCCGGGATTTGTCGAACATCGGCTTGTGTCCTTGCTGTGCAAGGTATACATAATAAGTGCAACGCTACATGTCAACATTAATAGTGCAAGGTATGCAAATAAAATGCTATCTGGAAAAGAATGCAAAGCCGCTCGCGCCGGTCTGGATTGGTCAAGAGACCAACTAGCGGAGCGCTCAGGGGTCGGAAAACGAACGATCATTGATTTTGAAAACGAGGTACGGGAACCGATAAGCGCGACCAGACAGGCCATTAAACTTGCGCTTGAGAGCGCTGGCGCTGAGTTTAAAGACGGTAAGGTCTGCGTGCCTGTTTCAAGGTAGCGAGCAAATACGAGGTCGGTGCGCGGTTGAAGCATTCAAGCTACTTTGCCCCTCATCGGGTCTAAAGTTGAGCACCGAGAATTGACGAGCAGCCTACTTTCGCGTTTCCACGCAGACGTTTATATCCCAGTCGGCCTTCCATTCGCATTTGTAGCCGCACTCGTAATCGCCTCGGGTCGGACTCGACATCAGCTTAAGCGAGCTTATAGCAGCGCTTCGGCATTCTTCGAACGTCGAAAAACGACCCAGGTTTGTTGAAACTGTCAGATCGTTGCGGTTGGGGTAAACCCATCCCTGCCACTGCGGTTGTTGATCGCAGCTCGTCAACATAATGCATAGAACCAACAACAACCGCTGTTTCATAAGGGTAACCATTACGCTACTTTTGAGTGGTGATGGATACCGTGAAATGTTTCCGATTGTCAGTCAATTTCGAGGCAAAGCGATGATGCGAAAATTGTTGATTAACTGGATCACTCTCTTGCTGTTTATGAGCGCCAGCACAGCCACAGTTGCGCAGAGCTTAATTGCACCTGAGGGGAGATATCGTTGGGAATGCGGCAACGGAATTGCCTGGGAAGATTCAGACGGAAAGCTTGAAGTCATTGGTAACGAACTCCGTTTCTGGGAGTCGATCTGCACTCTGACTAATCCCGTCAATATCCGAGACCTACCAAATGCCGTTATCTATGACGCGACGTGTTCCGGTGAAGGCGAGACTTGGAAAGACCGCATTGTCTTGAGCTTCGTTGGAAATGGAGAAACAGCAATAATCGATATGATCCGCAAGGATGGGGGAATGACCTATCAGTCTTGTCCGAGCCAATAATAGCTGCCGCCGTTATGGTCTGTGCCAGCCTCTTCGCCATCGACGGAGGCTCCAACTGCTGCCGTGATGTGAACATGGCCGCTGTAAGAAATGATATTAGGGACACGAATTGCTAAAGCGCAGACGGGGCAACGTTGTAAAACTTACGCCGCGACGACGGAAGCGAACATACCTGCTTTGGTTTCTGTGTATCGTGGCCCTCTCTGTATTTGTCGGCACAAGTGAAGACCTGCCCATTGATGGCATGCTGCACGAGTTGATGCAGTGGCGTCCGGAAGCACCTACCAACGGTTCCAAAGTTATCACATGCAATTCACTGACAGCGGTCGACGGCGACACCATCAAATGCGATGGCGTGAACATGCGCGACATGGGAGACGGCACGCCGTTTGTGTCCGGCTATGACACGCCAGAACTGCGCCGGCCAAAGTGTCAGCAGGAGCTTGAACTGGCCAGAGCAGCAAAGGCGCGGATGCAGGAGCTATTGGAAACGCCAGGCGTCCAGGTTCGCGACTCCGGCAAAGTGGACTGGTACAACCGGCCGTTGGTGTGGGTGACCTTGCCTGATGGGCGCAGCGTCGGAGCCGTGCTGATCGATGAAGGGTTAGCAAGAATGTGGACGCCTCAGTACAAGGCAAATTGGTGCCCTTAACGGATTTAAGAGTTACTGCGCAGCTTAGCTATCGAGCGTATCAACGTTGGAGAGCGAGACGCGATAAGATTGCTGTTCCGGAAAATTTGCTCGTTCAATTTTCGTACATCTGATTGTTTGACTGGTGTCTTGGCTAAAAAGCCCGCGTCGCCCCATGGGGTCACGGCAACGTTATGGGAGATTGGCATCCATAACTCTGTAGAAGGCGCTACTAGGTGACCCGTTTGACCCATGCGGATTTGGGGATGGTCACCCATAACAAAGCTCTTTCTCGCATCACGAATGACGCCAACCATAAGCCCTTTTTTGCCTAAAACCTCAAGAACGCCTGTCAAGGAAGTCGACCGAGCCTTCACTTTTACATGTTGCAAGCGGCGCTCCAATTGGCTCGGATCTCGCAGTCGAGCTTTGATTTCGGGCCTTAGAGGAGCAAACTCTTGCTCGAATTCCTCAATTGCGTCTCCCCATTGACGATCAAAGTCGTCAATTACGCCCAATCGATTGTACGCGTCTGGCGCACGCGAATATTGCCGACTAAAAAACTCATCCCATGTCGCTCTTTCATCTGATGATAGCCTCAGCGTTCCATTACCGAGGGCAAAATCGATCAGTTTATCGACAATCGGTGTTACTAAGCTTTCGAGCTCGCTGTAGTCTTGTTCCAGCGTGTAATCTTTCGAGCCGTCTCGATTTTCTAACGTATTCAGATCACGTTCCTGAAATACATTTTTGGTATTTGTACAAAATACCCCGTTCTCAGCACGACGCTTGTCGAATACATGCAACTTTCCGTCCTCGTCGGTAAAACGGCGAAGAAGCATTTGAGGCACATAATGGTGATGCTTGGGGCGCGAGTTGCTCATGTCTCTGTTGGGCTGGTTTTATTGTTCGATTCAATTTTATCCGGAGGGAGTATTTAATATTGCCCTTCAAAGAACTAGTTCTATCTACAGAGCTACGACGAAAAGGGAAAAGTGGTGTCTAATATTGCAGCTGACGCCGAAGATTCCACCATTCAAGCAACTTATCAGTAGTCACTGGGGGGGCTCATAGACTTTATGTGTGGTCGGTTCACTCAAGCACATCCCTGGCGAGAATTAGTCAGACTCTACCGTTTAAACGACGAGTGGTATAGCCGGAACACCGAAGCGCGCTACAACATCGCCCCGACGCAGGATGTACCGTTCATCCATCTCGATAAAGAAGGCAATCAGAGTGTCTCAGATGGGCGCTGGTGGCTCGTCCCGCACTGGGCGAAGGAACTGCAGTCCAAATACCCAATGTTCAATGCACGCTCCGAGGACGCGGAAAAGAAGCCAGCCTTCAGGGACGCCTACAAAGCTCACCGCTGCCTGATCCCTGCTGATGGCTGGTATGAGTGGACCAAAGGCGAAGACGGCGGCAAAGACCCGTGGTTCATCCATCTGCCTGACACAGAGCCGTTTTCATTCGCCGGGCTTTGGGCGCACAACACGACACTAGATGTCACGTCCTGCACGATCCTGACGACAGCGGCAGTGTCACCCATCGACCAGGTCCACAATCGGATGCCTGTCGTGCTCGAGCAGTCCGTATACGAACAGTGGTTAGACCCGACCACAGCAGTTGAAGATGCCAAGGGGCTGCTTGCTCAGAACAAGGGAGCCGAGTTCGAATTCTACAGAGTGGGGCGAGAGGTCAATTCATCCAGGACCGGCAACGACCCGAACCTTTTAGAGCCCGTTTCGGAATAGCCGCGCGTTATTTCCGCCAGCCATCTGACATTCATAACTCCGGTTCGGGTTTATGTTTGCGCGGCTTCCGCTTGATCGTTTTTCTCGGAAGTTTCCGCGCCTTTATATGTTCTTGAAACTCTAGCCTATTTCGTTCTTGAATTGCCTCAACAGTGCGAATTCCCTCGAATAATTGTGTCTCGCCCGCTGATGCTTGGGTGCGTTGACGAAGAAATTCTGACGCGACCAATTGGAAAGACCCGGCAACGATACGCTCAATCCCAAACCGCATCTCATCGAACGGTTGATCCATATCCTTCCTGAAATCCAATGCCCCGGACACTTCGTGAGATGCTGGGTAACAGCCCTCAACCTCGCGATATTGTTGGTACGCACTGACGACGGCGGCGCAATTGGCTCCAACTTCGTAGGCTTTTCCCGCACCTCTGCTGACTCTGAGCAGGTTTGCGAACAGCACCCTAAGTTCTCGTTCCAAGTGGTCGAGCACCTGACGACGTGCAATTTGTTTGGGATCATTTTCAACGACAAGCTTAACCATGGGACTTCCTTTCGGCTCGTTGTCCCGCCCTTGCCGCTAGCGCATTAAAACAGAAATCAGTACCAACACCAGCGCTAATCCTGCGCCGGTCGCATGCGTTTGCAGATGAGTGGTATCAGAGTTTCAGGCGATTGCTCCTAGCATCTGAAATCAAATTCAAGTTGCGCGTTTTGCAATTTGCACGCAACCTCTGGCGAGCTTTGGGAGGCTAATATGAAAAAGATGGCGTCAGTACTGATTGCGGTTGCCGTGATCGCCAGCAGTGTTCTGCCGGTTTACGCGCATAGTGGTGGGTGTCGAAAGGACAGCCCAAGAGGGCAGTGCTGCCATGCGGGCAGTAAGCCTTACCATTGCCATTGAATGGAGGCTAAGCAACCGACTTTTCAAAAGTCGATTAGTGTGCGACCTGAATTCGCTTTCGTTTAGTCGCAGTTGGTCACTTTTGTCACAGCAGGATTTGGAGTGCCGGACCACTCTAGCTTCCACTTGTCTGCCGGGCGTACGTTTTGAACCATGTGCGGCCGAAATGCTGCCAAGCACTTGCCGCCTGGTCGTCGCACCGAAGGGTACAACAAGCCATTGCCTTCAAGTAAAAAGATTTGGCGAGCTAGTCTCTGGCCTGCCGGATAGCCTTTTTCGATCTCCGGAGAGAGTTCGTCAGCATCTGGCAAGTCCGAAAGGTCGTGAAAATTGGCGGTAAATCCAGCAACGAGTTCTTGATAAGTGGTTACGTTATCAAACGTATTAGTCGCAATCAGTTCTCGAGTTAGATGGTATCTAACTTCCTCAAGGGCTGTATCAACGGCTGAATTGCCATACGCGGCGTACCAAGCACCGCGTTCAGCACTGTTAAATCTGCTACCTTCTTCACGTGTGTAGCAAAATGCTGCGTTGACATATGTCCACCCGTATCCTGCAGACGAATTTAAGAGCTCTGCCGGGTCGAGGCCTCCAGGAATTGGCATTCGACCTGTACGCCGAGGTGAAGTGAGACCCTCCACCTCGGCTAATATGTCCAATTCTTGATCATTCTTCGCCAGCGGAGTCATCGCCGGTTCGTCAATGTAGGCCGTAGACACCAAGCGAATGGTGTTTGGTTCGGTCAAATCTCGGCGTACAAGCTCTTCTGCATTAGTCAAAGGCCACCCCTGAGCGCGTCGATATGCTGACGAACACGCATCATGGCGGGTATTCCGCCCTCTATCATGACTTGGACCGGCGACTTTCCGAGAAAACCGTAGCCTTGGTTTTCGGTCTTTGGCCACCCATAGGTCAAAGGGCCATTAAACAGCAACCTAAGTCCTTTGAAGAGGCCAATGATGAGGCTCGCCCGAGTCACTTTGTCACGATCAAGTTGACCTTTGTATTCGCCTGACTTTATCCGGTTCCACGTTGCAACCGATACATCGAACAAAGCGGCAGATTCTTCGTTAGTCAACCCCCAGTAACCAAAAGCCTCAACGACAGCCTTGAGTACTACTTGAATACGGCCAGCGTCTCCAGCATCAATAGGTGTTATCTTGGCGTCCAATGGCATCATGATGTTGTGGTTCATGCTTCTTCCCGTACCTCACCGATACGAGCCCCCGAGCCCGAAACAGTCTCTCATATGATATACATTAGGCAATCATATGATCGGATAGAGGCAGTTAACAAGTGGTTACTGTCACACAGTTTCGCAAATTAAAGATCCGCAAAGCTTTCCGGGCCGATTGCTGTTGATCAGTTAAAATTTGATGCAAAAGTGCAACAGTTAATTCCTCTCGCCTTCTCCATTGTCCCGTTACTACTTGAGTCGTAAACGGCGCACCCTAGAGATCGTTCCAAGTTCGCGCGCGGGTGCTCTAATTCCGCCTTCTGGCCTCCCGCCTTTAGGTTTTTGGTCAACTTGTCCAGAAACCTGTTTTGCCTCGACCAGCTCCACCCACTTGGCAATCTGTTCCGACCGCTCAAGCTGCGTTAGCTCAGACCGGTGCAGGTTCTCCGCAATCTCACGAAGCTCCGCGTCGATTTCTCGATTTGAGCCACCAAACCCTCGTATTCATGCGATATCAACGCCTCGCGAGTTTACCACCGCAGCAACATAGGAAGAGCATGAACAAGGCACCGCACAACCTACAACCGATCACATGTCGCCCGGTCCAAGCCAAAGAACGTTTGGAGTTTCTACGGCAACGATTTATCGGTGGGCTCAAAAGGGACATATCCGCATTCACAAGCGCGCCGGTTGCAGCTTTCTGAATGTCGAGGAAGTGAAGAATTTTCTGCTCGGCAAAGACGAACTGGACGAGTGATCGGGTTCCTCGAATTTCTCTAATGTCTACATTTGACAGCGCATTCCAAACGACAATTGTCTGAACTTTTGGACTTTGCTATCCAAAAAATGGCTGAAACTGGCCGTTTGTTTAAGACCTGCCGACGTGACCTCAACCTTGCAAAGAGTTCGCGCTTGTACGCGTCGACCCCTCCTCAATTTTGGGGAGGTACCCAAGCAAGCCCGATAATCGCCTCCTGCGCGGTATCGCGCTCCCTGCCAGGCGAGGCCAACCGTACCGATATCCGTACAGTTGGATTTGCCTCGCGCGGGCGCGTACTGGTCTGATAATTCGAAACTGAAGTTTTTAAGACTGCCAATGTTGAGTTTTCTAAGCTCTTATCGATTGCGATGTTAAGTTTTGTTAAGGTCCAGAGCCAACGTCAATGACAGGTTTTGTCAGGCCCCAAAGGCCTGGTGATGTGAAGTTTTGTGAGGTACTGGCAATCTGAGCCATTTCAGGTTTTCTCAGGTCTGAAGAGCCATCTAGGTCAAGTTTGGTCAAGCCCCAAGCCTATTAAGGAGATTCAATAGCGTCAAATCTTCAAAATAAGATACCACCAGCGTTCAAATTAGAGTTTTTCCTAGCACCCTACCTGAAATTTTCAAATCGCTCTCCACGACTCTTAAAATTGATTTTTGCTCAAGTATCGATTTGGCTACCTGGTGTTAGCTCCTATGTGACTGGTAAAAAACCTTCCCCGTGTTGTGACGTTGGAAAAACCTTCACGGGACCGACTAATAAAAGTGGTAGACCTCTCGCCTTTACGGTGTCCAAAAATTCATCTGCCTGCCCTGAACCGTCAAACCGTGACGCCCTCAATCTCAACATTCTTCAACATGCGCTGAATGTGATCAGCCTATGTCCTCGCATTCTGACCCCAAAAAAATCTTCAGGGGGATCGACTGAAAAAAGCGGTACATGCCACAGAGGCCACGTCAACGACCATAACATTCGATAACAGACGCGAGCTATGTTCATGGGCGGCTGCCGAAAATTAGGGGCCCGGTCTTTTTCCAGTTTCCTGAAGAACCCTGTCTTGGGTGATCTGCGTACGCTGTGAGCGTTGGCTCTGGGCTTCTGCAATGGCTTCGGCAACAACAGGTTTTGACAGGTTCTCGGCACCCATCTGCTGGGCCGTCTTTTCACTGTATCCTGCCCGGATTGCCGCCTGCGTTGCGTTCAGATCCACCGCGCTTTTTCCGGCTTCAAGAAACTCGCCCGCCCTGCCCTTATCGATCTTAGTTTCGGTTTTCAGAGTGTTGCGAAAATTTCCGAGTCAAAACTGCCGCTTCCACCCAAACGTGCGGGTCCAGAATTACCCTGAATAGAGGATGTATTGGCATCACGTTTCCCGGTGTAAAGAAATTCACTCGGTTATTCGTCGTGACCCGCAATAGTGGAACCGACCGAGCCGAGAAATGTCATTCGCGTAGTGACCTCCGGAAAACCTTCCGCTGGCGCATTTCTGCGCTGATCGGCGTATCCGGCCGAAGGCTTCCCGCCCACTCCAATCGACGGCCTGTGACGCAGCAAACTTCCTCGCATAGACGCTTCTAAGAATTCGCCTCGCGTTTTGACCCTGATAAACCTTGGCTGTGCCTCGTCTCTTACGGCATCCAAAAATTGCTTCGTGCAATGACCTTGGAAAAATCATGGTCCCAAGGGGTGCTGCACGCTTGGCGGAAGACGGGTCCGGGAGTGTTCCCTTGTTCCGGTTCTTCCGGGACTTAAAGCGTTCGGGTAAAATCGCCCGCCGATTAGACGCCTTTGTTGCAAGTTGCCAAAACAATTGATTGCCATTTGGAAATGCGCGAAGATTTTGGCCATTGAAGCGAAATACGGCTTGTTATGCGTACCTTTGCCCTGATCATTTGGTTTTATCTATGTTCATGCGCTATTGCGCTCGCTGACTATGGGCAATCGAAAGCCTGGTTTTATGCCCAGAGTTTCGAAGACCGTATTGCGATCCAGCTGCTACTGATTTTCTCCGGCGACTATGTCGCCATCGTTGATGCAACATTTGGAAAGCGCACCTACGAAAGCCTGATCAATTTCCAATACCGGCACGGATTTGCGCCCGACGGTGTCCTCGGTAAGCGTGAATTCGAAGCCCTTCAGGTAGAGGGTGGCTCGGTTATGGAAAAAGTCGGCTTCGAGTTTCGCGACGAGTCTTCATCTGGTGTGACGCTCGGCATTCCGGAAAAACTTTTCATCTCCGTTGATCCCACCCGGAGAGGCGCGCGTTGGATATCTAAGGATCGTCTGATCGAATTGGAGACGCTTCGGATACCGCATTACGATACTGACTATCGACAATTGTATGATCGGTTGTCGACCGAAAATCGGACCAGACGCGTTGAATACAAGGTATTCAGAAACGACTATTTTGTAGTGAGCGGAACAACGAACGGTAAGAAATTCTATCTGCGGCTGTTTAAAACCCAGAACGACACACGAGGATTTTCGTTGTCTTGGAACAATGAGTTGAGTGTGGTCATGGACAGGGTGGCCATCGCCATGTCCAATAGCCTCACCTACTATGACGGATCGAGCCAGGCCAACCTAGTACCGCAACCGCAGCAACCCACACCATCAATAACCAATGCACCGACACCAACGCCCAATACTTCAAGGCGTTCGTCTGGGTCCGGATATTTCATCTCCGATCAGGGGCATGTAGGGACCAACGCCCACGTCATAGAAGGATGCACCGCCATTAACGTGGTTGGGCATGGTCGAGCTATCGTGGTCAAAGCAGACGAAGCTAATGATCTGGCTATCATTCAGGCGGTTACGCCCAAGCAGCATGCCGTTGCCCGTTTCCGTCCGTTGCCCGTTCGCAGAGGCGAAGACGTTTTCGTAATGGGGTTTCCACTAGGATCGTTGCTAGGGGACAATCTTACGATCTCAAAGGGTATAGTTTCTTCGCTCGCAGGAATTGGTGGCGACATACGGCACTTTCATCTTTCCGCTCCTGTGCAGCCGGGAAATTCTGGAGGGCCGGTCTTGGATGCTTCAGGAGCAATAATTGGGACCGTGGTTGCCAAACTAGATGCGATGGCAACGCTTGAAGTCGCGGGCTCCTTGCCAGAAAATATCAATTTCGCAGTCCGGGGCAACATGATGGCTGCGCTAATGAGCAGCGTGAACGTCGAGCCTGTTTACATGTCGGTAGATGCGCCAAACCAGAAAGGCGCAGCTGAGATTTCGAGCGAAGCTGAAAACTTCACGGTACAGATCACGTGCAATTAAGGCAGGGGCTCAGTCCAACATGCCTTTAACGGGGTCAAAAAAATGGCCGCCCAAGGTTTCGCTCTGCTTGTACCCCTATGGTAATATAAGGATGTCTCAAAAATTAAGACGAACGGTCACTGAGAACACCCCAATTCGTCATCATTCTTGAGATGGGTCTTCTCAAAAATTAAGACGCCTCTGGCAAATTCGTCATCATTTTTAAGACAGGTCTTCTCAAATTTTGAGACAGGGTTTTGTTTTTCTGGCGTCCGTTTTTCCCGTGCGGATTGTTTGCGGTCGCTTTGTGAACGGCATAGTCGCGACCGACCTTCCAGGCTCGGTACAGTTTGCGTCCTTCAGAACGATCAGAGTGGGGCAAACCGAGTTCAGTGATCTCGTATGAAGGTGTATTGCCCTCCCCCTCCAATCCAAGGCATGCAGGTTCGGTGACGACAATGAATCCTTTTGCCTGGAGGTCATGAAAGCCCTTGGCAGCCGTGTTGAGGGCTACTCCGATGCGTTCAGCAGCTTGGCGAACGCTCAGACGGATTTTCCCATTATTATTGAATTTGGGGCCGTGCCATTCAAGCTTTAACCATGGGTACAAGGCTTGTGCGACTGGCGAAAGGGCTCTCCACGCGGGCTCTTCCATCGTGGCTCTGATCATTGAAGTATGATGATCGGTCTTGCCGGACTTCTGGCGTCTAGTTCTGTCCATTGCTCTGCTCATGAAATGATTCAAGGAGTTGCGCAGGGGCTCCTAGCCCCTGGCATTCTCTCAGCGTCTGAAATTCAGACTTTTTCCTGCTCGAAGACTTCAGCCGGCGCTGTCGCATCCGTGAACGTTGGTTCGTTGTCGTTCACATTGGAGAACCGCAACCGTGCCCAGCGCCTGGCAACGCATTCGTCGCGGCTATAGAGCCTGTGACCGAGTTCATTACGTCCTCGGCTCAGGTATTCGCAACTGTCGTGCATCGCCATCGCGCCTGCATTCGTCACCATCATGACCGTTGCGGCCTGACTGGTGAACAGGTAGGGTGGGAGATCCCCAAACTTCTCGATTTCTTCCGCCAGGGACGAAACCGGGATTGGCTCAAGAACGGATCGGCTCATTTCGAAGCACCTCCGTCGTTGTCGTTGGCAGGAGCGCCGATCAGGAGACCGAAGGCATGCGCACGGGCATCTATGGCGCAGCGCAAGCAAGTGTAAGTGCCAAGTTTCACGTTCCGGTCAGCAATGCCGATTGATGCGAGATAGCGTTGCGCTGAAGCAATCCAGCTAACTCCACGGTGCCCCGTGTTGGACTCGGTTGGAGCAATGCGGTTAAGAGAGTTCTGCCAGGGAAGGACTTCCCGGAGATTGGAATTCTCGGGATCTCCTTTGACCAGCCGGTTATCCGAGCGGTTGCCGTTCTCGTGGTCGATATGCCCGATAGGTTCGCGGCCGTAGACAAGCTTGAAGATAAGCCGATGTGCCCTGTATGCGACGCCATCGACAAAGATCTGAACATATCCATCAATAGGCGTCCCGGCCACGTCTCCGGCTCGTTGACCTCCCCTTGAAACCTTCCACGTCAAAACACCTGTTTCAGGGTCATACCCGAAAAGCTCCCGAAGCCGCTTAACGGTAGGAAGCGGTTTGCAATACGGCGCGTCGGCAGGCTTGAAGTTTGCGAGCCGTTCTGCCACCTTTGCGGCGTTCTTCTGCTTGCAGGCTTCATCAAATTCACGCTGCTTGCCAGTTGCATTTCCGACGCTACACGTGCATGATGAAAGTTGCCTAGCAGCAAAGTTAAAGAGCGTGCCATCGCTTTTTTTTGAGACCCCGGAGTCACCAGCTCCGGGGTTTTCAGTTGAGGGAGAGAAATCCATCTGTGACGCCTCCCCTCAAGCCGCTGCCGGTTCGGCGTTGTCGTTGCCTGCCGGTTGAACCGTCGCGCAAGTCGGCAGCGCGTCCAGTTCCGAGATCCGGAAAAGTGTCTTGCTGCCCAGCTTGTATTTTTTGAGAAGCCCAGCCCTCACTCGGCGATAAATGGTTTCATGCGAGCAATCGCCCAGAAACTTTTTTGCGCCGTCAAGGTCCGTGTACCCGGTCTGCATGTGTCGTCTCCGCTATTGGGGCGGATACTCAATACTCTGTCCGCTGTGTGCTGGCGCTGCAATCAGCATCACTTTGCCGCGCCTTCTGACAGCTAGTATCAGCAGGCTACACACTCGAGACAATAGTAAAAATGTCCCAAATTTCCCAATTTACTTTAATGAGAATAGTGGGAATAGTGGGAATAGTGGGAATCTGAATTTATTAAAGTAAGCTCCACATGAAGCTCTACTACTTGAACCGCTCACGCAGTACATTGACGTATCTATAGAGAGAGGATTTCTGAGGCTCTGGCTTCCCAGTATCTTTGTTTTTCTTCTCAAACCATCTTTCAAGTGCGGCCTTAACATCACCGGGAGACGCAAATAGCGGATGGTTCTCACCATAAGCGCCATACTTTGAAAACACTTCTGCGTGCTCTTCAATGAAACCGTCGTAACTAGTCGGCTTACGGCCGCGCTTTCCCCTACCCGAAACACTTTCGTTATGTGCCTTTTTCGTTGGCCCAACTTCATCAAACGTTTCAGGTTTCGTTTCCTGGTCTTGAACTGGCCACAGTGCCTGCACCTTCGCGGCTTCAAAGGAAAGGTTCTCGTACCTCTCCCGAGATTGCATATTACCCGCAACGTCCCGCCAATTTTTATCATACAGGAAGTCCAGGCCTCCCCATTTCAATTTGGGTATTGGAACTACAGCCTTCTGTCCCGTGGCCTGTCCAAATGCGGTCAGTTCACCCGACAAGAGGGCGGCTTTGAGCTTATCCTTAGCACTATTGATTGTTTCCTCAGAGGTTGGGCTGCGAGCTTCCTTAATTGCCATACGAGCCGTGGATGGGTCGCGAAGGTGAGCAAGGTAATAGCCGCCCCCTTCTGACCGCCATTCGAAACAGCGGCGAGTATATTTCTCGCAATGCTGCGTCACATCTTCCGGCGTGCGGAACATAATCCACGCGAGCACCATTGGGAGTGTCCAAGTCGGTTCCGACAGGGGGGCAAACGTGGACGGATGCGGATTGAGTGGAGATAGGGTCAGGCCTTTTTTCTGGGCTTCAATTTTACCCTGCTCGGGCGTCATGTTGCCCCGATTGATTTGATCAATAATTCTGGCTCTCTCGGCTGCGAAGCGTTCCGTTTCAGGCCACATTTTAACAACCTCGGCACTTGGCAATTTGATGTTCACGTACCCGTTGTTTCCGGGTCCAGTTACGAGGTTGAACCGCCCAGCGCCGTAAAGCACGTTTTCGAACACTCGCAATTCTGCTGCGAGCCAAATCTCGCGGGGAATAGTCTGGATAGTTTTTGTCGAAGTGTGCTCACCAACTGCCGTCAGGCCTTTTGAAACACATGCCTGCGCCAACAACCTTGCGGCCTCGTCATAGGGTAAAAAAACATCACTGATCAGTGCGAGACCATTTGCGCCTGGCTTACGCAATCGGGTCAAAAAGTCTTTGGTGAGAACCGTAAGTTTCGATGGCTCGAGCGGTTCATCAGGCTCAAGCCGGTAAACCAAATCGTCTCCTGGCTGAAGGTCTTCTAGTCTTGGTTTCAGCTTGATTGTCGCTTGACAGTACCGATCCCAAAACCGCTTCACAAATTTCACGTCACGGAACATTACCCATGCCAACACCATATCGATTGACCAAGAAACTTCTGAAAACGGATTGAAAGTGTCCGGATCTGGGTAAGTCTGGAGCGGACCAATTCCAAGTTCCAAGGCGAGCGCTTCGCCCTGTTCGTGCGACAAGTGCTCGCTCGACATTTTTTTAAGCAGCGCAGATCGGCGCGCATCGATATCGTTGGGCTCACCTTCGCGCCTTGCTGGGACCTTCACGACCAATTACCCCGCGTATTCGTTGATTTTGACGACGTTCGCAGCGCTGCCGGTGCAATGATTGGCCCATGCGTTCAGAAGATTCCGACGTTTCTTGATCGCGGTTCCGCGCCGGTAGGCTTTCTCGGCCTCATTACCTATGGTGTGAGCAAGACAGCCTTCCGCGACTTCTCGGGCAAACTCTGTTTCATCG
The DNA here is from genome assembly GCF_000475395.1 of Labrenzia sp. C1B70. Classification (NCBI taxonomy): domain Bacteria; kingdom Pseudomonadati; phylum Pseudomonadota; class Alphaproteobacteria; order Hyphomicrobiales; family Stappiaceae; genus Labrenzia; species Labrenzia sp. C1B70. The sequence goes on along the minus strand of NZ_AXCE01000045.1, from coordinate 140,177 downwards.
CCTGCCCAATCTCGGAAAGAGGATCTGAAACCGTGAGGCGTGAACACTTCCTGCCCCATCCGGCGCAAGAGCATTTCCAGCACCATGTTTGAAAGCGGCTTGTTCCTCTTGTTGCCGGGAAACACCCATTCGTCCCGGCGCTTGTCGTAAAGGTCTTTGAGAATGGAAATTGCTGGATCTGTGAGCGGGACGACATGCGGCGTTTTCGTTTTCATCCGCTCTTTGGGGATCGTCCAAAGGCGTTGATCTAGATCGAACTCAGGCCATTGCGCCTTAAGCACTTCGCCAGTGCGACAGAGAGTGTAAATCAGAAGCTCCAGGGCGCGAGCCGACAGGCCCGGACGCTCTGCAAGCTGTGTCACAAATGCAGGCACGTCCCTATAGGGCATTGCCGCGTGGTGTTTCACGTCTTTGAGCTTGGAAGGTTTCGGGAGAACGGTTTCAAGATTGCCCCGCCATGCGGCCGGGTTGTCTCCGCCCTGCCACCCTGCTTCCGGTTTGTTGGCATTTAGCACGCGCTCTATCCGGCCCCGGAGCCGGGTTGCTGTCTCGGTTTTGGTTGCCCAGATCGGATTAAGCACCGCCAGCACGTCGGCTTTGGTGATTTCAGAGGGGCGCTTTTTCTGAAGCTTGGCACAGTAAGCCGGTCCAAGTGTCATTTTCCATTGGTCACGGTGCTTCGGATTCGACCAAGCCTTTTCGTTCTTCTCTAGGAAGTCTTGAACGCACTCCGCAAAGGTCCGCTCTTCGGTCTTTTCGAAAAGGGCTTTCGGGTTTTCGCCCTTGGCGACGGCTTCCCGGCAGTTTGAGGCTTTGGAGCGTGCGAGGGAGAGTGAAACAGCCGGATAGGGACCGAGCCCGTATTCAGAGCGATTGCCGCCCAGGTTCCACATGTAAGACCACGACTTAGACCCGGATTGCGAGACCCGGAGATAGAGCCCGCCACCATCGCTAATGCGACCGGCCTTGTTCGCCGCCCTTACTTTGGCGTCGTTGAGCTTGTGAAGTGCGCGTGCCATCTCGTGCCTACTTCCATGCCTACTTTTTTCGTGTGTTACCTAGCAGTCACACAGTGTAGCGCAGTGAAAAGTAACCGGCAATATCCGCAGAATTCTGCGGGCAGATGTGATGTGGATTGAAGGGAGTTGAGGCGGGAGTGGCGGAGAGGAAGGGATTCGAACCCTCGAGACGGTTGCCCGTCTACTCCCTTAGCAGGGGAGCGCCTTCGACCACTCGGCCACCTCTCCGGTAACGCCCGTGTACGAATAAAAGCCTCACAGTTCAAGGCGTTTTTTACGCCTTGTTACTTTTTCCACCGCGCTTGGCCTCGCAACTTCTGGAAGGTGAAGACAGGCATCGAACGCTGAAATCCGGCATCGTCTTCACAAATCGCGGAACCAGACGCCTCGTTCGTTTGAAAATGAACCGCTTCTTTCCACCCGTCGCAAGTCGGGTTGGCAATTCGCTCGCCAGGTTTCGCTTTTTTTCCTCACCACCCGGCCACCGTCACATCTTGGAGTTGACTTTTGGCGCGCCACCGGCAAAACGACCCTCTTTCATCAATGAATTTGGCTTTGGGTGATACTTGAAAAACGTTTTTGTTTCGCTGGGTGGCGGGTGTGACGCTGCGACAAACCTCAAGAAGCTGGGCCTGAGGCATGAGCAATACCCCTTCGACTGGCTCTGGAACCTTGACGCGGGCCTGGACTACGTCTCGAAAATCATCGCGACAGACTTCAAGGGCCTTACCAGCAAGCACGACTATACTTACGCCTCGCATCAAATAAATCCGGTTGAGAAGTTCCTCATTTTCAAGAACTACCCGAAAATCGCGCATCTGCACTCCAATCCACACGACAGCAGTGACGTATTGGCGGACTACAGGGTTCGGATTGACAGGTTCAGGAAACTCATCAAAGACACTGGCGAAAAAACGACCTTCATTTACTATCGCAACGCGGCAGTGGCGGAAGAAAATTCGATAAACGACTTTCATGCAGAAGTTTCGCGTCTGAAAAGCGAAACAACCCTTTTTGAAGAGATGATGGCGCGTCTGCATCCAGACAAAACGTTTTCTCTGGTCAGTCTCCTTGCAATACCCGCGACCTGTTTTGACAATCACGCCCTCAGGGAAAATTTGCGGCGCACCTGCTCGTGCAACCGGTCTGCAAGAACGACATTCGAAATTGTCCCGATGCGTGACGATCGCTACCCGGAACAGTTCAATGCATGGACAGACGAGTGGACTGCGGCGCTCAGACGAGCCAAGGCTGTTTCACCACTGGACATAATGCGCGGAAAGATGTCGAAACGGAAAATTCGCACCCGCAAGAAACTGACCAGGCTGCTGCCCAGGGCTACTGCCAGGCTGTTGGGTTAGGGAGCGTTTTTCCAGAGGTGGTTCATCGCGCTACCAGAAAGTCTCAAACCCTTCTCGCATGATGATTGACTGGCCTGCCACCGTCCGCGGGAACAGACCCAGTTCCCACCTTCCCCTTCATAATTCAGCCGCACTCCTCTGGTGCGATGGACATTCTTCAACTTGGCCGGGTATCGGAGAAGTGCCATAGCCGAGCTCGCCCCTCCGACGCATCTGACACGGTTTGTCGCGGAAAGGTTTCCGTGGATCTGTGCGCTCTGGCTGCACCTTGCGCTCTATGCGTTGTTGAGCGATGCGGCGCTGTGGCGGACGATCCTGCCAGAACCGCCCGAGCCTGTCTCCGTCGAGATCATTCCCGAATACCTGCCGCCAAGTCTGCCGGAAACCGCGCTGGAAGAAACCGACGAGAGCCAGTCGCAAACTGCGGCAATCTCCCCGCAATCCAGTGCTGATCCGTTGTCAGGTTCGAACGCGCCTTCGGAACAGGTGCCTTCTTCGAATGCCTCCTCGCCCGCGCCGACGGACCCATCTTCTTCGAGGACCAGGCCCGAGCAGGAATGGGTTACTGCAAATGCCTATTTTGCCAATGATGTCCTGAACGACCCACGCTCCGCACAGGCACGCGAGTTTCTGCCAACCTTGACCAGTGAAGACGGCCGCGAGCAGATTTGCGCGCTGGAGGCAATGGAGCAAGTTCGTCATGCACGGCCGGGGTTCAAGCCGACACGGCTTGCGCCACATGCTTTCCGCAATTCATTTCAGAAGGAAGATATGATTGTCGTGCCCGCCGGAGCCCTCAGAAGCAACCGGGTCTGGTACGAGATCGCCTATCGATGCCGGCTGGACGCCAGCGGCAAGATCGTCAGCGAGTTCGAATATGCCCTTGGTGCACCAATCGACCGCTCGATCTGGGATGAGTACGGTCTGGCGCCGATCCATTGACTGGAGCGATCCCGGCAAGGGGCCGGAAACTGGACGCGGCAGAAAACTGTGCTGCCGCGTCAGGTTGTGGATACCGGTTCAGGTGCCGTTCGGCCGGCAGCCTTCATCCGGTTCAATGCATCGACAGCCATTCACGAGCCGACCGCTGAGCTTCGGCGATTTCGGAAGTGGACATTTCACCGGAAATTTCCTTGCGGTAGCGTGCTGCGTCCTTGTTGCCTTTGAGAGCGGCAATGTTGAACCACTTGTGCGCTGTGATGAGATCGGTCATGCCGTGACGGCCGCAAGCGCTATCCAGACCCATCTGGAACAGGATGTCTGCGGTAACCGGCTTTTCGCCCATGATGGCCATATCGGCCGAGTGCATTTCAAAACGAGCCATAACGCTCCCCTTTCGTCTGTCTGACTTCTGCGGAACAGCTCCGATCCTTCTGGATCCACCGTTCCGGTTCCCTACTGCCAACCGGTCACTTTGCTGAACACAATGGCTTGGCAAGGACCGATCTAAGAAACACAAGCTTTCGTGAAGCTTTCCCCGTTGTTTCTTGAGGTCTACTTCATCAGCAGCAGTTAAAAGGGGCGTTAAAAGACAGGTTTAACGTAATGCGAACAAAATTTTAAATAAGTCTGAAATTCATATTGCGGTAAGTATATGGTTGCGATTTTCCCTTTTTAATCAGTCACATTCTCTGAAAATTTGACAAGGCCCATCAACCTTCTGTTCACCATGGATTCGTTTCCACAATTCTTTGTCCGGCTCTATTTCGTTCCCTTCCCTTCAGAAAACCAGACTTTACCTCCCTTCGGCGTTCAGGAGGATTTTCGGACGACCTGACGTTGGGTGACGGCTTTTCAGCACGTTTCCCGAGCTATACATTCCCTTTCCGTAAACGGAAGGCATTCCGCTTTGGGAGGAACTTATGCTGAAAACTATTCTGTCGTCCGCACTTCTTGCGGGCGCCATCATCACCACATCCGCAACAATGTCTTTCGCAGGCGATGCCAAGGGAGACTGGGTCCGCCCGAACGGGGCATCCAAGATCCGGATAAGCTCCTGCGGCAGTTCCTTGTGCGGCAAGCTGATATGGCTGCGGGAGCCGCGAAACGACACCAGGAACCCGGACGCGGCCAAGCGGGACCGCCCGCTGCTGGGAGTTCAGATCGTTCAGGCCATGAAACCCACCGACAAGGAAAACCAGTGGAAGGGCAAGGTCTATAACGCCGAGGACGGCAAGACCTATACCGGCTTCATCGAGCTGACGTCCGCCAACGCGTTGAAACTGGAGGGCTGCGTGATGGGCGGCCTCATCTGCAAGGGCGAAACCTGGAAACGGGAACAATAAACGGCTGAACAAAGTCCGAAATCGCTAGATCCTGTCGATTTGGCCTTTCCTCCGTCGCAATTGCCGGTCAGAGATTGTGGCGCAGTCGTCACCAGCATTGCGACGGGGGATAATCGTGGTTCCTGTTTCTTTCTTTGTTTCTGCGTTTCCGACTTCCAGACTGTTATCGAAAGCCGGTCTGTTCGCTCTCCTGCTTGCAGGCACAGGGGGCCAGGCCATTGCAGCCCCGGACATCAACGGCAAATGGCTGACACCGGCAGGTGCCGTCATCCAGATACAAAAATGCGGCAAGGTGCCCTGCGGCAAGATTGTCCGGTTTCCGGCCCCCAAAGGCTATTCCATGGAAAACACGCCGGATCTCAAAAACAAGGACGAAAGCAAGCGCAAACGGAAGGTTCTCGGCCTGACCGTGCTCTGGCGCATGGCACCACAGAAAGATGGCTGGAAAGGCCGGGTCTATGATCCGCGTCGCGGCTTCAGCGCGGATGCCACCTTGCGCCCGAAGAACGCCTCCGCCCTGGAAGTACAGGGCTGCGTCCGCGTCGTTTTCAATGTCTGCGAAAAGGAAACCTGGCGACGGGTCGACTGACACCGCCGGTTCACCAGCTCGGCCCGGATCCATGTCTGACACGTGCCTCACGCCCGACGATATCGAAACGCTCACCAGACTGGAGGAAAGCCTGTGGCGAGCGGAAACGCGGTACGACCCCGTCCTGATGGACCGGATCTTTGCGGATGACTTTTTTGAGTTCGGCCGATCCGGCCGTATCTATCCGCGTGAAGACCTGATCCTGCCCGCGCGTGCCGCACGGCCTATCGACGTACGCCTGCCCCTGCCCGGCCTCAAGTTCACCGTGATCGACACGAATTCGGTTCTCGTGACCTACGTCAGTGAGGTCAGGCGTGCGCTTGATAACGTTGAAAGGACAAACCGCAGTTCGATCTGGAGCAGACGAGACGGAGCCTGGCAGTTGCGGTTCCATCAAGGCACAGCGCACCAGGCACCGACTGATCAATGATGGCTCAGACGAACATCTTCTTGTAGCCGTGATGGCTCTGGTCGTAGCCAAGCCGCTTGTAAAAGTGATGTGAGCCTTCGCGTTCCTTGTTCGACGTCAGCTGCACAATGCAGGCGTTGCCCTGCCGTGCCAGGTCTTCAGCCCTTGCCATCATCAGCCGCCCGACACCGGTGCCGCGCTGGTCTGCGCGCACGTGAACGCTTTCCAGTTCAACCCTCGGACGCCCCTGGAAGGCGAGCCCTTTCATGAAATGGATCTGGAAGGTGCCGACCACTTCTCCGCTTTCGCCAAGCGCGACGTAGATATCGCACTCGGGTGCGGCGACAAGCGCGTCAAATGCCGGTCGGTAGTCCTGCCAATCGGCAAATTCCCTGTCCTTGCGAACACTGGTCGCCCCCGCATTGATGATGGCGACGATCTCGCGAAGGTGCTCCGGGCGGGCTTTTTCGATGGAAACGGTCGAGGCAATTGTGTCCGGCATCTTCGGTTCGCGCCTTTGGTCAGGAAAGATTACGGTCAGCGGCAGATTGGGCTCTCGGGCGGGAGCTTGGCTACGCCCCACCAACTTGTCCGCCAGCCGGGCGGCTTCCACAAATGTGGCCAAGCGCCGGTGAGATACGTTGCCTCAAGCGCCTCGCCGGCATCCCAGAAGGCGACCTGACTGAAGCGCTCCATTGCAGACGTGTCCGGCTCCTTGTCCCCCTCTTCCCAGATGAAGAAGCAGCTTTGTCGCGGTGGCGTTCTGGCCGGAATGGCCTTGGTCACAAGCCGGGCATCGGGAAACAAAACCCTCAGATTGCCGCCGGTATAGCCATCATCGGCAATCAGTGTGGCGTCGGCTGCTCCCAGGTCAGCCAGCGGTGCCTTCAAGTCCGCGTAAGGCTTCATGTGCCGGCACTTGCCGCCGCACCATGTCTTGTCCGGCGCGACCAACCCTGGCACCCGGGCGAGAAAGGCAACCGCGACAATCGCCAGAACAACGGCCGTCAGCCAGCGCCATTGCTTTTCAAATCCGAAGCGTTCCAGGTCGGCGAACAACCACACCGGCAGCAGCAGAAGCAGCGGATGCATGTGCCGTTCCTTGACGTAGGTCGCACCGGTGATCGCAATCATCAGCGCCGTCAGCAGGATCATCAGGAGAACCGTGCGCCCGCACAGGCGCGCTGCGTCACTCACGGCAGGTGTTTCGGGCTTTTTGCGGCCAAGATAGCGCGGCCAGAACAGCAGGAGCAGCAGCGGGACCAGCGGAACCGAGAAACCGACAAGTCCGAAGGCAAGTTTCCCGAGCCCCTCGCCTGCGCGCATCAGATGCGATGTTTCAGCACTGACACCCATGGTGTCGGAAACCGATGCCAGCAGCTTCAGCCCTTCGCTGAAGATCCAATAGGCATAGGGGCTGTAGATCAGTGCCGCCGCGAAAGGCACCAACAACAGGCCCGAAAGGCGCAGCCGGGTGCGCCATGCCGGGTCGCTGGCCGCCGCCAGGATCAGGGCAAGTACAAAAATCGGGTAGGAATGCTTGCCCAGCAGTCCGGCCCCGGCCGCCATGCCAAACAGCACGTAGTAGCCGAGCCGCTGTGTCTCCAGCGCCTTCAGGAAGAAGAAGGCGCTCATGGCGCAGGCTGCAGTCAACACCACCGTGTGGGTGACGCCTTCATGAAGGTTCCAGCCGAACTGGTAGAAGAGCGAATAGGAAAAGACACACAGGGCTGCAAGGCGCGTGTCGTGTATGGCCTTGCGTGCGATCAGAAACAGAAAAAGCGCGGCAATCGAGATCAGGGTGTATTTGACGAAAAGCGCTGCCCAGATTGTAGGGCCGAACAATTGCTGCGCAGACCAGAGCAGCCACTCGTAAAGCGGTGGCTGACGCAGCATGTAACCGGGCTCCAGTGTCTGCACCAGAACGTTCTCGAACATATCGTCCGTACCAAGGACGGGCGTGTTCAACGCCCTCAGCAGGATATGCGCGAGCCCCCAAAGGACGACGACGCCCCAGACCCCGAGGGGCGTGGCATAAAACGGAGCCGGCCCTGTACCGGCGGTCGAACTGCGAAACATCATGGCAGGGGGATACTAGATTTTCGGAAGCCTGTAACCTCGCATTTTCCCTTGCGAAAACAAAAACGCGCGGCTCGACGCCGCGCGCTTCAAGCGTTCAGCCGGCAGGCCTTAAAGTGCAGGCAAAGGCGGCAGCGGCGTCTTCAGCCACTTCTCTGACAGCTCGCCCAGCTTGCCGTTCAGCTTCTTGTGCAGAACGAAAACGTTGACCCATTGCAGAAGGTCGATGTTGCCCGTCTTCACACCGATGAAAGACGGCGAATTGGCGATGATGAACTTGTTTTCCAGATTGAAGTCCGGGTTGTCATTGGAAATGCCCAAAGCCACCATGTTACCGGTCACGATAACGTCGGCCTGGCCGGAAACATAAGCCGCAATGGTGGCCGCGTTGTCGCCAAACCTGATGATCTCCGCATCTTCCGGTGCATCCGCCGTGATTGCCAGATCTTCAAGCGTGCCGCTGGTCACGGCTATTTTCTTGCCGGAAAAATCCGCGATGGTGGAAACGGCCACGTCAGGCTTGGCAAAGGCTCCGGAAAAGAACGGAGCATAGGCGTGAGAGAACCAGATCGACTTTGCGCGTTCCGGGTTGGCACCGAGTGTTGCAATCACGAGATCGGCCTTGTCGGTTTCCAGAAACGGAATGCGCTGCTTGGACGTGACGGGCACCAGCTCCAGCTCCACGCCAAGATCTTCCGCGATCATCTTTGCGACGTCGATATCGTAGCCTTCATATTCGCCTTCACTGCCCAGCGAGCCAAAAGGCGGAAAATTCTCCGGTGTAGCAATCTTGATCTTGCCGGCTTCCAGAATGTCCTTCAGCTCCGCAGATGCAGGACTAGCAATCATCAATGCGGCAGACACTGCCAAGCCTGTCAGCCCCAAAATTTTTTTCAACATTACGCGACCCTCCTTCGGTTGTTCTTGAAGCGCGATTTGTCAGGCGGCGGCGGCAGCCCCGCCCTTGGACGATGTGGATCCGAGGCGCTTTTCAAGGCGCCGCGACCACACAGACAACGGAAAACAAAGAGAAAAATAGATCATCGCCATCAGCGGATAGATGACGAAGGGTTGGGTGCTCGGCACAGGCGCATTCGCCCAGCGTTTGCCGACAGTCATCAGGTCGTGAAAGCCGATGATATAGGCAAGCGACGTGCCCTTGATGATCTGCACCATGAAGCCGACCGTGGGCGCAATGGCCAGGCGAAACGCCTGTGGCAGAATGATCAGGAACATGATCTGGGTGAAGGTCATGCCCAGCGCCTTGCCGCCTTCATGCTGGCCTGCCGGTATGGCCGTCAGCGCCCCGCGCCAGACTTCGGCCAGGTAGGCGCTTGTATAAAGCGTCAGGGCAATGCCGGCCGCTCGCCACGGGTCAATCTGGATTTCGAAAAGATGCGGAATACCCAGCCCGAGCAGAAACAGCAGCATCAGCAAGGGTACAGACTGGAACAGCCAGGTGTAGGCGGTGAAGATCTTCCGCAATATCTTGACCGGTGAAACCCGCGAAGCGGTTACGCATGCGCCGATCAAGCCCCCACCGATGAAAGCGATCAGAGACAGATAGATCGTGTATTGGGTGGCTTCCAGAAGCTGGAACAGGACGATGCCGAATGGTTTGCCAAGGATGGCGACGAAGGCGTCTTTCATCGAACCACCTTCCATTTGAACAACCGGTCATGCAGCAGCGCCAGAAGGGTTTTGAACCCCAGCGACATCAACAGGTAGATCACCGTCAGGGTGAAGAAGATCTCGAACGAGCGAAAATTCCGGCTGTCGATGAAGAGACCCGCCCATGTCAGGTCCGTCACGCCGATTTCCGAAATGATGCCGGTTGTCAGGAACAGGAAGATGAACTGGCTGTTGAGCGAAGGATACATGGCGGCAACTGCCTGCGGCAGGCACACTTTCACGAAGCTGAGCCAGCGCGGCAGACCGAGTGCATCGGCGGCTTCCGTTTGCCCCGCACCGAGGGACGCCAGGCCCGCGCGCAGGATCTCCGCAAAATAGGCGGAAAAATTGATGGAGAGTGCCAGCAGCGCATGGGCCCAGAAGGGCCATTGGTACCCAAGAAGCAGCGGCAAACCGAAGGCGACGAAAAACATCTGCACGATCAATGGCGTATTGCGGATGAATTCGACATAGGCCGCCGCCAGCTGGGCAAGAACCGGCACCTTGTAGTGGCGGACTGCCGCCAGCAACACGGCGAGGAGAAACCCCAGGATGCCGCCGCCGATTGTCAGCGCAGCGCTGATCAATGCACCCTTGGCGAGCAGCCACACGTATTCCGGATTCCGGTAGATCTCGAAAAATCTAAGGTTGGACATTGATACCAACCAGAGAAACAAGGCCGTGCTTCATCAAAAACTTCCAATGGTTCAAACCAGAGTTGGAAGAGCAAGGCTTGTGCCAAAGGAAAGAATTGCAGGCGTTCGCCATGAACCTGCAGCTGAACTTCAATGATGCGCGAACAACGGAGGCACTTGCCTCGATATTGGGCAAAATTACAAGGCAGTCCGACCTGACAACCAGGCATGACTGTTGGTCACCCAGATACCGAACTAGCTAGAAACCTGATCTGGCACCAGGTTGAGGGTGTGCATCGTGCAGCTATCACGACTTCAAGGCCGCGGGAGATGCCTAGACGATTAATCTGGACCGCTTGCCCGATGGTCACTGCCTCGATGGATGCGACAGGCTTGCTGAACCGCTGTTATCGGGGCCGGTTTGCCATTGCCCTGAAGGCCTCGACACATTGGTCGGCTGCAGCAAGCAAGGCTTCCTCACACACGCCATCACGGGCCAGAACCGACATTCCCGTTTGCATCGAGAAGAGCATCGTTGCCGCGGCTGCGGTATCGAAGTCACCGGGAAGTTCACCTTCCTCCTTTGCCTGCTCGATGCGTGCCTGCAGTTGGAGAAGATTGTTCTTCCGCATCTTACTCAAGCCTGCCGGAACGGACTGGTCCTCGGTGCAACTGTGTTGAGCTCCCAGTACGACCATGCAGCCAGGTGGTTGTCCGGTCATGCAATAGGCTTCTGCAGAGCGTGTCAGGAAGGTCCGGACCGCATCGAAAATTGAGGGGGCCTCGTCCAAACCGGTCCAGATACCGTTGTGATAGTTCTCGACGTAGTGAGCCAGGGCTTCGCGGAAAAGCTCATGCTTGCTGCCGAAGGCAGCGTAAAGGCTGGGCGTGTTTATTCCCATGGCCGATGTCAGATCGCTCAGCGATGTTCCCTCGTAGGTCTTCGACCAGAAAACACGCATCGCCCGTTCAAGAGCCTCTTCCCGGTCAAATTTTCTCGGACGACCTCTCGTTGCCATTCAAACCCTTTCTGTATCGATCGATAAATAAATCACTTGACCCTTCAACACAAGCAGTCCATCTAATTTTGTATCAATCACTACAAAATAGGAATCGACGATGACATTGATTGGAAAAACCGCCTTCGTGACAGGGGGAAGCCGGGGCATCGGTGCAGCAATCGCCCGCAAGCTCGCCGAGAATGGAGCTGATGTAGCGATCAGTTTTGCGTCAAACGAGGACGCGGCCGCTGGGACGGTTGCGGCGATCGAAAAGACGGGCCGCAAGGCACTGGCCATTCGCGCCGACAACAGCAAGGCCAATGAGTTGCAGGACGCGATCAACAAGGCTGCATCCACCTTCGGAAAGATCGATATTCTGGTGAACAACGCCGGCGTCTTTCTCGTTGGCCCGGTCGACCAACTGTCCCTGGAGGACTTCGACACATCCCTGGCGGTCAATCTTCGTGCAGTGTTCGTTGCATCAAAAGCCGCGGTCACGCACATGCCGGACGGGGGCAGGATCATCTCGATCGGCAGTAATCTTGCCGCTCAGGCGCCCATGGCCGGACTGGTGGCCTATAGCGCAACCAAGGCAGGCGTCACCGGATTGACCCATGCGCTTGCGCGTGATCTCGGCTCCCGGCGGATAACGGTAAATGCCGTGCATCCGGGCTCCACAGATACGGACATGAACCCTGCCGACGGTCCGTTTGCCGACGGGCAACGGGCCCTCATGGCGCGGCAAGCCTATGCACAGCCTGAAGAAATTGCCAATGTTGTCGCTTTTCTCGCCTCGGACGCTGCACAGTCTGTTACAGGAGCGGACTGGTTGATCGACAATGGTGCCAACGCTTGATGACAAGAGGTTCTTCCAAAGCCACAGCCCTGACAATCGGGCTGTCGGCACTGGTGCTGGTGGCGACGGAGTTCGTCGTCATCGGCCTTGCGCCTGCAATGTCGGCGCAGCTGGACATGACACCCTCGCAATCCGGCTGGCTGGTGACGTGGTTTGCCATTGGCTCCGCCCTCGCCGCACCGTTCCTTTCCGCGTATCTGTCTGATACATCTCCGGCGAAGGTGCTCGGCTGGATGATGCTGCCCAACTCCGCCAACCTGATATTGATCGTATTGCCGAATTTCGAGCTTGCCGCCGCTCTCCGGGTCGCTCAGGGAGCGGCATTGCCGGTCTACATCAGTTTCGCAAGCTCTCATCTCTCCCAGGTCTATGGCGCCGGCAAAGGCGTCGCGAAAGTTTATATCGGCGTTACGCTCGGTGTTGTCCTGGCGCCGTCTTGCGGAACATTCTTTGCAGAACGGTTTGGCTGGCAAACCCCTGTCGCAGGTCTTGGTTTGTTGTCTGTGGTTCTGCTGGTCGTCAATCTGAGGCTTCATTTGCCACCTTTCCAGGCAAAGACAGCCAGCGCGCTTTCCCTGCTTCGCCGTCCATCGTTTCTCTGTCAGCTTTTTCTGTCTGTCTGCGTTTTCTCGGCAATGTTCGCTGGCTATTCGTATCTCACCAGTCTGTTGGCCAACGCCGGACTTGAAGGAGATCAGATGTCCATCGCGCTGCTGGTTTTCGGTGCAGCCGGCCTCGCCGGGAACTGGGTCGGAGGAAGGACTGCCGACCATGCGTTGGCCGGCGCCATTGTCGTTCCATTGCTTGTTTCAGGCGGAGCCATGGCCTTCGGCCTTCTGGCGACTGCTCCCATCCTGCTTTTGACAGTCGTCCTGATTGCCTGGGGCATGGCCCACGCTGCCGGCTTCGTGCTGTCGCAGGTGCGCGTGATGACGGCAGGGCCTGATCACAAGAGTTTCGCGGCATCCATGAACATTGCAGCCGCCAATGTCGGCATTGCACTCGGTACCTTCGTGGGCGGATGGATGCTTGAAACGGGTGGCGTAGCCTCAATGAGCGCAACCGCAGTACTGTTTGCAATACCATGTGTCGCAACGGTGATGTTGCTCGCAGCACTGCCCAAGCGGTTTCGCTCACCTGCCCCGGAGGCCGCAGACCGGATCTGAACCAAGCGCACCAACAGAACGTCACCGAGAACCTGTTGGCAACTGAACAGTTATGTCCACTGAGCTTCAGTGGACATTGTCCTGAAAGCTTGAAACAGGCAGCCGGCAGCGAGGTCTTTCCGCTCAAGGCCGGAATGTAGCCAGTTTGTAAGCTGCGAAGGAGAAGAAGACGCCCAGCGTTGCGCTTATCCAGCGCTGACTGCGCCGATAGAAGCGGATGACGGGTGCGGTTGAAAACGTCACTGCATAGGCGACGTGCCCGATGATGGAAATTGCCGTACTCAGGCCAATCAGCAGCAGACCGACCCATAGCGGCGTATCAGCGCCCAGGCCTATCCCGACAATCGCGATCCAATGCAGTGCCGCCTTCGGGTTGGTCATCTGAATAGCGAGCCCTTGCAGGAACAGATTTTGTCCCCTTGCACCGGTCACATGCATTGCGTTGGCCGGCCTTGAAGCCGCACGGAATGCCTTGAATGCCAACCACAACAGGTAGACCGCCCCGAAAATCTTCAGAACGGTGACGGCCTGGGCATAAGCGGCAATCAGGGCAGTCAGTCCCGCAACCGTGAAGGTTGCCCATAGACCGGAGCCTGCGCCTACACCCAACGCGAGCTGGGTGCCGGACTTGCGACCGCGTTCCATCGACGTCCCGATGATGGCGAGGATGTTTGGTCCAATGCTGACGAAACCAAGAGAGAAGATGCCGAGAGCCAGAAAAAGGCTCGCAAGATGCTCGTTCATTGCCCCTCCCGGGTGTGGATGGCATCACGTGCGCGACAGCGCATCGGCCCGATCAGAGCACGCAATGTTCCTTCAGTCCAGAAAGGTCCAGGTATCCGCGCCATCGAAGTGACGCAGCCCAATGGCTTCGATGGTTCCAGGAGGTGCTAGCCGGAGGTTGACTGCCAACCGATCGGGAAACTCAGCCGACAGGCTTTGCCAGTGGGTGGTGCAGCCGCAAGTGTTGCAGGTGTGGAAAGCAAGCCCCTTGTCGCCCCAGACGTAGCTGAGCGTTGCTCCGGGGGCCGTCTTGATCTCGATATCGCCAGCTTCGCCATGCCCCCATATGGCGCCCAGTCGGCGGCAGATGGAGCAGTTGCATTCAACGGCGTGTCGAGGCGGTGTCTTCATTTCGTAAGACACCGCCCCGCAATGGCAGGAACCGGTGATGGGCAGCTCGACTTTCGGCGCTGTCCCCTCACCGGTCATGGTCTTACTCCAGACCGATCTTCTGCTTCAGCATGTCGCTGACGGCCTGCGGGTTGGCCTTGCCCTGGGACTGTTTCATCACCTGGCCGACGAACCAACCGAGAAGACCCGGCTTGGCGATTGCCTGCTGAACCTTGTCCGGGTTTGCGGCAATGATTTCGTCGACGATGGCTTCAATCGCACCAAGGTCGGTCACCTGCTTCATGCCACGTTCTTCGACGATCTTCGCCGGGTCGCCACCTTCGGTCCATACGATCTCGAACAGGTCCTTGGCGATCTTGCCGGAGATGACACCGTCCTTGATCAGATCGACGATACCGCCGAGCTGCGCCGCGGAAACCGGGCTGGTCGAAAGGTCCTTGCCTTCCTTGTTCAGGCGGCCGAAGAGCTCGTTGATCACCCAGTTGGCAGCCAGTTTGGCGTCGCGGCCCTTGGCGACTTCCTCGAAGAAATCGGCAGAAGCTTTTTCGGCAATCAGGATCTCGGCGTCATAGGCGGTGAGGCCATAGTCGCCCATGAAGCGGTTCTTCTTGTCGTCCGGCAGTTCCGGCAGGTGCTGTGCCAGTTCGTCGACGAACGCCTGCGTGAACTCCAGCGGCAGCAGGTCGGGATCCGGGAAATAGCGGTAGTCATGCGCTTCTTCCTTGGACCGCATGGACCGTGTTTCGCCCTTCACAGCATCGAACAGGCGGGTTTCCTGATCGACGGAGCCGCCGTCTTCAAGCAGTGCGACCTGGCGACGTGCTTCATATTCAATGGCCTGGCCGACGAAGCGGATCGAGTTGACGTTCTTGATCTCGCAGCGCGTGCCGAATTCGCCGCCCGGACGGCGGACGGAAACGTTGACATCGGCGCGCATGGACCCTTGGTCCATGTTGCCGTCGCAGGTGCCGAGATAGCGCAGGATGGTGCGCAACTTGGTCAGATAGGCTTTTGCCTCGTCGGAAGACCGCAGGTCCGGCTTGGAGACGATTTCCATCAGCGCCACGCCGGAACGGTTCAAGTCAACGAATGACATGGTCGGATGCTGGTCGTGCAGAGACTTGCCGGCGTCCTGCTCAAGGTGCAGGCGCTCCACACCGATCTCGACCTGTTCGTCCGGCATGTCGAGAAGGATCTTGCCTTCTCCGACAATCGGCTGCTTGAACTGGGAGATCTGGTAGCCCTGCGGCAAATCCGGATAGAAATAGTTCTTGCGGTCGAACACGGACTTCAGATTGATCTCGGCCTTGAGACCGAGGCCGGTGCGGATCGCCTGACGCACGCATTCCTCGTTGATCACCGGCAGCATGCCCGGCATGGCCGCGTCCACGAGACTGACGTTATCGTTCGGGTCCTTGCCGAATTCCGTTGAGGCGCCGGAAAAGAGCTTGGCTTCGGACGTGACCTGGGCATGGACTTCCATACCGATCACGATTTCCCAATCGCCCGTCGCGCCCTTGATGAATTTCTTCGGATCGGGTGTGCGTACGTCGACAATCGTCATAGTCGTCAAAAATCCTGTTCGTTTTGATTTCGCGTCTGGTCAACCAGCTGGAAAGACATGCTGCGGCGCGAATTTGTAGCCGTTTGATGACCTAGTCGGGAATTGTCCTGGCTGCAAGGTTTTCCTTGCCTGAAGCGTCAGCTTTCACACAGCAGGACGCGCCTTTCGGGTCTGACTGCCTGGCAATCGCGCATTGCGAAGCGTTGCAACAAGCATCCGTGCCGTCACGGACGAGCGTAATGCCACCCCCCGGCCTGATCATTTCCAGAGCCAGAAAGCACGACCAACACGCGTGCAACGGAAGGTCACAGTGGCAATTGCTTTGTCAGCGCGACAACACTCGGCCTTGCACCATCATTCCTGCGGCGGGTGCTTGGCCTGGCCAGTCCGCATGATGAAGCCGATCAGCACGGCGACCGCCTGATAAAGCTCGATCGGAATTTCCTGGTCGACCTCAATCTGCGACAGGGCCTCCGCCATCATCGGGTTCTGTTCAATCGGCACGCCTGCTTCCCGCGCAAGACGTTCGATCTGTTCAGCCATGGAGCCCGCGCCTTTGGCGGTGACAACGGGAGCGCCCTCGTTCTCATATTGCAGTGCGACCGCAAGCTTCTTCCCGGATTTGTCCTTTTCACTCATTGCCGGTTCCGTCTCACGATTGCCTGTCGATCAGTGCGCCGTATTTGGCCGCTGTTCTGGGTGGGAGCCCCCGGATCAGCCGCAGCTCCTGAAGATCCAGCCCCGCATCGGCAAAAGCGGCTTCCATGGTTTCGCGAACGGCGTTCAGGCTGTCGAAGGTTTCCTTGCGATCCACCCACAAGCTGGCATAGGTTCCGCCGCCGCGCAGACTGATGGCAGCTTCCAGCGGTCCTGTCGCGGTCAGATCGAGTGCAAACCGCAGCCGCCAGGCGGGTTCTCCGTCATCATCTTCCTGGTTTCCGGCCCCATCGCGGCCGACCTGCATTTGCATCACGGCCGTTTCATTGCCAAACGCGAGCGGCAGCTCAACCACAAGATCCATCGGACGGGACGCTGCGCGCGGTCCATCGTCTCTGGACAGTTTCGTATTGCTGAGCTGCGTCAGCCGCAGGCGCGCCAGGGCCGAATCCGTTTCCTTCAGAAGTGCCTGCAGATTTTGCGAAGCAGCTCCTGCCCAGAACCCGCTGCTGGTCTGTTGCGCCTGGCCTTGTGGTGCACCATGCCGGGATGGCGCCGGCGGCTGTCCTGCGGGATGAGTGATTTCAGAGCGGGCACCCAACTGCTGAAGCAGTGACTTGAACGACAAAAGGGCGGATTTCAAATCCGGCAGCGCGACTTGGCCCTGCGGCTGCGCTCCGGAAGGCAGGGACAATTGCGCTTCGCGAAACTGTCCGGACAATCTTACGGCCTGTTGCAGATCCTGCGCGGTCGGTGCCTGGGCAGACGACAAGCGTAGACCAAGGATCTGCTGCATTGCCTTGACCACGGGATCCGGCAAAGAAACGTTCCCGCTGTTCTGCGCGGACATCAGGCTTCCGATCTGGGCGAAAAGGCTCCCCAGGCCGGCCTGCTGCTCACTGAGCGGTTGTTTCAGCAATTCGGCAATCTTATTGACCGGCTGCTGACCCACCGCTGGAGCCTGCGCGGTTGGGTTCGGGGCTCCCGCAGCCGGCACGGATGCACCAAGGGATGCAGGATAAGTCTGAGGGATCGCCGTTCGCGTTAGGACTACGGGCTGTCCTCCAACTGTCTGAAATGCGCCGTTTGACTGCCCTGTGGCTTGATTGGGCAAGCCTGTGCCAGGCAGGTTTGCAGCTGGAGGAGAAGCGGAGTTGGCACCCGCCCCCGCGGCGGTTGATGCCAATTGCGAGCCCTGGACAGGCGCTGGTCCTGATGGTCCTCCCGACTGGGGATTTGCCTGCACCGTGCTTGATACCGGCGCTCCGGCCCCTGCACTTGCCGGAACCTGACCGGGCGACGTTTCGGGGACTGCACTTTGCACACCAGGGACGCTTGTGGCAGGCGCAGGCACGTTTCCTGAAGGAGCCGCCACTGGAGCTGCCGGGTTACCTTGTAAAGGCGGCGGTGCTGGCGTAGCCAGCGTGCCTGCTGAAAGCGTGGACGGCGGCGCCTGAACAGAAGCACCGGCAGGTGAAACTGCGGCAGCGTTCGCTACGGGCTGGTTCACCGATGTTCCGGGTTGCGTGGGCACGCCTGTAACCGTTGAGGCAACTGCTGCCGGCTGCGAAACCGGTTGTCCACCGGTCAGGTTCGACAGGCTCGCCGCACCTTGTCCGGTAGCAGCCGGAACTGGTACGCCTCCCCCCGACGGCACTTGTCCGGCCGCAGACCCTGCCGGAGGTGCAGGCTGTCCCGGTTGAGAGATCCCGGAAGATGGCGTGCCCACCGGTGGTGCGGTAGCGACTTGCGGCTGCGCGGGCCCACCCGAAAGGCCATTTGGCGCAGGTGCGGAACCCTGGGACGGGGCAGCAGCAGGCTGCGTCGGCGCCGAGTTCTGCGGAGAAACCGCTGCCGGAGGTGTCGCTCCAGCGATTGTTTGTCCAGATGCTCCTGTCGGCGGAAGAGGCTGAACGGTTGCGACGTTTCCTGAAGTCGGAGGCTGCGCGCCGCCGGCCGCCGGCGGAGCGCTGGTTGGCGAAGACGCCCCCGGCAGAGGTGTTTGCGGCAAGGTCTGGGGATTGCCGGCAGTCTGGCCCGGAGCCGTGTTGACCGAAAGGACCTGAACCAGATGCGCCAGAACCGGCGACGGCCGCGGATAGGCGGTCGCCGTTGAAGGTTGCGGTTGCAGGGGCGCTCCGGATTCGGATTGCGCAGGAGCCTGGCCGGTCTGGCCTTTTGACGCCTGTACTTGGGGTGCCTGAGCTTCGGATGCTTGGGCTTGCGACGCCTGACCTTGAGAAGCCGTCGCCGGCGCGGAAGGTTGCTGCTGCGGCTGCTCCTTGCCCACAGTGATCAGGATCGCAGGCTGCTGTTTGGAGCCGCTGACGGTAACCGTAACCTCGCCGCCTTCAGGAAGTGGTGCGGGAACGCGCAGCTCCAGCTTTGCGTCGGGTGTCGCAAGGCGCACCACACCACCCGGCAGGTTTGCCTCAACCTTGGCCTTGAGTTCCGTTCCCGGCTCAAGTCCCTGAGCTACTGTTCCATTGCCGGTTGCCCGGGGCAGCGGCGAGGCGCTTACCGTTTCAACCATCCCACCGTCTCCAGGTGTTGCGGCGCTCCGATTTGCAGGAGGCGGCCTGGCAGGGGTTCAGAATCATGAACCTGCAGTATGGCTGGTTTCGCAATGCTTGCCCAGAGTTGACCCTGATCAAGGTAACGCAGGTGTTTCTGCTGCATTGTGTCCTTCATAACCGGTGCCGGAAACCAGAGCGGCATCAAGAGACAGAAGGCCTTGGCAGACAATGTCTGCACATGTCCCGTCGGAAGGAGAAACGGCTTGAACTGGATGGATCGCCTCAACGAGCGCGCGGAACTGATGGGCAGGATGCTGGACACAATCGGCGCGATGAACCACGTCCCGACCGGTGTGCACACGGGTGCGGCGCTAAGGTCTGCCGCCTATCGATGCATCAACTGCAGCGAAACCGAAGCCTGTCGTGCCTGGCTTGAAAGCCATCCAGATGGCGCGGATGAAGCCCTGCCGAACTGCCCCAACGCTCCCCTGTTCAACAGCTGGATCGACAGCTGAAAACGCGGCAGCACCGGCCTCAGGCGCGCTTCACGCGGCGGCTGAGCCAATAGGTCACGGCAGACGCAATCAAACCGCCGACAAAGCGGAACGGAAAGACAGCCAGCGCACCGGCATCATGCGCAAAAGGCTGCGGCACGGGCAGCGCGCCAATCGCCACATCCAGAATGAGCGTCAGCGCTGCCGCCGCAAATCCCGCGATCCAGAGCTTTTGCAGCCGGTCGGCCTTCCACCCCAGATACCCGCCAATCAGCAGCGCAAACGGGTTGAGCAGGCCAGCAAGGCCGAAGAGGTCGTACCAGGTTTCTGAAAGCGTCATCATGGCTTCCTCATAGCCTTGTGCGGGACAAAATGCGAGCCGGTTTCCAAGTTTAAGGACATTAGTCCGGCGGCAAATTGCTGCAGTCTCGTCTCAGCAGTTGGCCGTAAAGCCATGTAATTGAATGAAACAGTCCCATTTCCCTGGCAAGAAGCCGGGACATGACCCTCAGCTCACCTAAATTTAAACGGTTTTGTACAGCAAAACTCTGTGCTACTTTTGTTAATACAAGTATTTGACATGCATTGCCTCTGGCAGCTTCCATTCCTTAAAATAAGTTTTAAAGGCCATGACTTTACTCTCATCTATTGAAACAGACGACCCAACAGTCGACACCCTCTTCAAGACCGATCGACGCCTTGCCATATTGTGCAATCACTGTGGCCGGTTCCGTTACATGAACTTTTCACGGTTCACCGGAGACCAGAAAGTCTCGTCCTTGAGCGAAACACTTACTTGCGCTTCCTGCGGCTCGCGGGATGTCGAGGCCATTGCGGTTTCCCGCAACCCCGACAACGGCTACTGGCCGGCTGAACACAGCTGAAGCGTTTTCGCCCGGCCGAACCAGGAAATCGAAATCCTGCGTTTCCAGATCGCAGCAGATTTGCAACAGCCTCTGCAAATCACCCAGCCTCACCGCTGCATTGAGCCTCGGCGCGTTGTCGCGTTTGGCAGCGTGTGCTAAGGGCCTTCCCACCAACTGAGAGGTTTTATGCGCGGATTGCAACAGTCCCGGTAGACCCCGGCTGACGTCAGTCGGGGCCAGTCACATCAGCACTGCAGGCGATTAGCTGCGGTGACTGAAGATCTGTGCATACTTTCAGGCAAATTCAAATCAATGGACATTTCCAAAGCCGAGCAGCGGGTCCTGCACCTGCTGGCTCAAGGCGGCTATATCCTTCTGGAAAAGGATGAGGATGGCCGTGTCATCAAACATGAAACCGTCACCCGTGAAGGCTGGTTCTGGGGCGGCTGCTCACCACAGCTTTTCCATAAGCTGAAATACAAACGGCTGATCGCCTCCAGGAACAGCGGCCCTTATCGGATCACGCCGCTGGGTCTGAAACGTGTGAGGGCTCAACTGGACAACAGGTGAAGTCAGGAGCCGGGACAGCCTGTTGGCGTCCCGGCAACTTTCCCAAAGCCGCTCGGGGGTCAGTCCCTGGCGTAATCCGGACGATCGCCAAGAAGATAGCGGGGCCCACGTCCCTTGCTGGCCGCTGCGTCTCCTGCGTTGTAGAGCTGGCAAGTTTTCATAGACAGACATCCGCAGCCGATGCAGCCATCGAGCTTGTTGCGCAAGGCGGTCATCCGTTCGATTTTCCGATCAAGGTGAGATCGAAAATCTCTGCTGATCCTTGTCCAGTCCGCCTTGGTCGGTGCCCGCCCCTCCGGCAACCTTTGGAGCTGCGCCGCGATCTCCGCAATCGAGAACCCGAATTCCTGTGCGACCAGTACAAAGGACAGGCGCCTGATGTCGGCCCTTAAAAATCGCCGCTGGCCGCCAGCGTTCCGGCTTGGGTGCACCAGCCCCTTTTCTTCGTAAAACCGGATCGCCGAAACGGACAGTCCTGTCCGCTCTGACAGATCCCCGATGGTTAGAAGATCGGTGCCTTTCATAACCTTCGTCAAAATATCGCCTCGTCTCTCTTGACCTCAACTAAGGTTGAGGAATTATGTCTGGTGTCCACAAAAGGTCAAACCCTGAAAGGACACCGAGATGAGCAGTGCATTCCTGGAACATGTGAACGTCACGGTCAGTGACCCGGAAGCGACCGCCAAACGTCTGGAAAGCTGGTTCGGCTGGAAGGTTCGCTGGAAAGGTGCAAGCCTTGGCGGCGGCACGACGTATCACATCGGCAACGAAACCAGCTATGTAGCAGCCTATTCACCGCCAGGTACAACCAGCAAGGTTTCCGGAGACAGCTACAGCCACCACGGAGGCCTCAACCACATCGCAGTCGTCGTCGACGACATCGACGCAACCGAAGCAGTGATCAAGGCCGATGGTTATCACACGCACAATCACGGCGACTACGAGCCGGGCCGCAGATTCTATTTCGACGATGACGATGGCATCGAGTTTGAAGTGGTCAGCTACAAGAAGTGAATGATACGCACCCCGTCAGGACGGTTTCCCACCGTCCCGCCGGGATGTTTTTGTTCTAGTGGCCCGTCAGCACCAGCGTCTGGATCGGGAACAGCAGCGCCTGAAGCCGAATGATCATCGCATGGACGAGACCGACCGTGTCGACCACGTGCAGGAAGATGAACTCACCGGTTCCAATCGGTTCGCCCGACGACAGACGGTCATGATTGCTGGTGTAGGCGTTGACCGTGCAAATTGCGCCCGGTGGCAAGTCAGCCAGGCCGTCTTCGTAAAGCGGTTCCAGCAAGGTGGTGATCGTTGCCGGTTTCACACTTTGAGCGGCATCAAAAAGCTGGCCTGAGGTTGATATCTGTCCGGAAGCGATCTGCGACTGCACTTCTGTCACGACCAGCGGAATAATGGTGAAAGGTACGGCTCCGCAGAACGCTTCCGCCACCATTCCTTCCTTGAGGACCTGGGCCTCGATCTGGCCGAAGCCCGCAACGATTCGCTCTCGCTGTGCATCCGTAGGAATTAGCACGCCTGCAGGCCGCATCATCGGGTTGACGATGTCACCTGGACGCAGGATGAACTGGCTCATGGTGCCGTCCACGCCGGCGTAGACAGTCATCTTCTCCAGCTCCACTTGCGCCTCGTGCAATCTGGCCTCCGCGCTTTTCAGGCGCGCGGGCAGATATACCGTGATCTTGGTCTGGATGAGCTCCTGATTGGACTGCGCCGCGCGCAGTGCGCCGGTTCGCGCATCCACTGCATTCTGCAGCTTTTCGATGTCCCGTTCACTCACGACATTGGCATTGCGGGTGAAAAGCTCCTGCCTCGTGTCGAGCTCGTCCTGCGCCTGCTTCAGTGCTGCCTGCGCCTGCTCGGTCTGGGCATTGGCAACAGCCAGTTCGCTCTGGGCCAGTGCAAGCTCTCCCTGGATTTCGACCAATTGCTGTTGCGCGGTCACGACATCCGCTTCCTGACGCGTGCTGTCGAGCTTGAAAATCGGGTCACCTGCCTTGATGTCCACCTCAAGCTCACGCGGCACGAAGGTTTCGACGACCCTGCCGGAACTTTCCGGCAGTATCGGGATGGTCCGGAATGTCGAGACCGCCGTGGTTGCCGTTGGATGAAAATAGAAAATCAGCGTGATCAGGGACACGGTCAGCATCAGGCACAGCACAATGCCGTAGCGCAGCTCGAACCAGACCGAATAGAGCGTTATTTCCCGGCCGATGCGCTTGCCCTGTACATATCTGCGGATCAGATAGTCGGGCAATATGGTGAGAAGGGAACAGAACAGGAGCTCAAACATGTTTGTTCTCCTGTTCGGCTGTCGATGCAGTGGAATGATCGGCTGGAGTTGGCGGTGGTTCGTCCGACGCACTCATGCCGGGTTCCAGCTCCTGCTCTTCCTGCTCGAGGTCATGCTCGACCAAGGTTTCGGACGAAACACCACCGGTTCCGGCCAGACGACTCAGGGAATGGGCCATCGATTCCAGCGGTGTCCAGAAATCGGGAAGCTGAATGAAGGCAAGCAGCAGCGCTGCGACCCAGAAGATGTTGTTATGTGTGAAAAGAGCCAGAAGGCCGAGGACCGCAACAAGCTCGAATTGCATGCGCCCGTGTTTGTGGGCAAGCCGTTCGGGGATCGAATGCAGGTGCAGATAGAACACCCCGACAAGGATCCCGCCGAAAATCAGCACGACCAGCATCACGGTAAAAAGCCAATCCCCACCGTCCGCAGCCGGTATGAAAGGCGGCAGATGATGCGGAGCAAGCTCGTGCATATTTTCCGCCATCGGAATTCCCCCTTAAGCCCTTGTTCCGCCTGATGTGGCAGAAACAGTCGCGTAACCTTAAAAGGGATTTCCGATCATGCGTATGAAAAAGTATGACTTTGGAGGACTTTGACACAACCTATCCGGCCACAGCCTTTCAGCCACCAACCGGATAGATCTGTTCTTCATGCCGCTCCGACAGCCCCCGAAAACAGCGGTTTTAGCGGGGGGCCATGCGGATTGCGCCGTCGAGACGAATGGTTTCGCCGTTCAGCATATCGTTTTCGCAGATGGATTTGACCAGCTTTGCATATTCGGTCGCCTTACCGAGGCGCGAGGGGAACGGAACCTGCTGGCCAAGCGAATCCTGGACCTCCTGTGACAGACCCAACAGCATCGGCGTCTCGAAGATGCCCGGTGCGATTGTCATGACACGAATACCGGACTTGGAAAGGTCACGGGCGACTGGCAACGTCATTCCTGCAACCCCTGCCTTGGAGGCTGCGTAGGCCACCTGACCGATCTGGCCATCGAAGGCAGCAACCGAAGCCGTGGAAACGATCACACCACGTCCACCGTCCGCCGTGACGGGCTCCAGCGCGGCCATGCCCGTTGCTGCAATCGACAGGCACCGGAAAGACCCGATCAGGTTGACGGAAATCACCTTCTCGAACATGTCCATCGGGTGAGGTTCGCCGCGAGACGTCGTCTTCGCCACAGGTGCAATACCGGCGCAATTGACCAGGATGCGCTCCTGGCCGTGGGCTGCGCGCGCCTTTTCGAAACCGGCTTCGACGCTCGCCTGGTCAGTCACATCGACATCGGCAAAGACGCCGCCAATTTCTGCGGCGACCTGTTCCCCCTGACCGGCATTGCGATCGAACAGCGTTACCTTGACGCCTTCGGCCGCTAGCATGCGCGCGGTGGCGGCTCCGAGCCCGGATGCACCGCCTGTCACGATGGCTGAAAGTGTTGAGTCCAGTTTCACAGAAACCTCCAAACGGGTACAATTCATTGAAATCAATGAATTTAATCTACTCAATTGACGATTAGGTCAATTTTGAAGGCAAATTGGCCCAGATTGACGGTTCGGTCAAGTGTTTCGGTATTGACCAAAAAGGCAGTTCGGCGGGCCTCCGACGGCCTATCTGGCCAGAACCACCAGGTCGACAGGACGCTTGATACCTTGGACTGCCGCATCCGACCTTGCTTCGATCAAGGGCAGGTCGTGCCCCTGTGCAACGGCCAGATCAAACGTCGCCTTGTCTGTCAGCGCCTTGGTTCCCTGGCTCTTGTTGGCGTCTTCCAGCTTGGCAGCGCAGTTGACGGCATCACCAATCACGGTGAATTCCAGGCGCTCCCTGGAGCCGATCACACCGACCGTGACCGGCCCGGCGGCAGCCGCTGTTCCAATGCGCAATTGTCCTGGCCAGCCGGCGTCCCGAAAACGCTGCTGTTCCCGCTCCACGGTTTCCACCAGACGTCTTGCAGCCCGAAGCGCATCGGCGGCGTAGGTCGTGGAGGGATAGACAGCGCCGAAGGTTGCCAGGATGCCGTCACCCAGAAACTTGTCTACCCGTCCTCCTTCCTCAACGATCACATCAACCGCCAGGTTCTGGTACTCGGCCAGGACCGCCAGCACAGTTTCCGGTGGCAGAGTGGCGGAGGTGGACGTAAAGGAACGGATGTCGGCATAAAGAATGGCGGCATCGCGCAGGCTTCCTTCGCCGGCCTGCAACTCCGTGTCCGCTCCGGTGATTGAGGCCGCAACTTCCGGCGAGAAGAAGCGGCTCAGATCCATTGCAGCCGCGTGATCTTTCGAAGCCTCGAACAGCATCGACCGTCCCCTGTAGAGGGCAACGGACAGAATGACCGTCACGGCCAGGATAACCATGGTCTTGTCCAGCTCGGCACCAATCAGGATGGTGTTGCCCGTCAGGTAGTCGACATAGTTACGGGTGACGCGCATGTGGTCCATGTCTGCGAACACCGCATAAAACACCAGTCCGAGCCAGCCAGTGACCGCCACAAGGCCTGTGGTCAATACGAAGCGAGGATCGAACCGCAAAGCCCTTAGACCGATGAAGAGGAAGACATACATCAAGGTTGGGGTCTTCAGATAGAACGTCGGATGCTGGCCGTATTGAATGTGAAACGAAAAGATCAACCCGACCAGGAGGGTCATGTCGACACCGATCGACACAAATAGATACCAACGCGGCAATTCAAACCTGTACGACAGCACAAGCCGAAGGACGGTGAACAGAAAGTAGGCTGCAAGGGCAATAGGCACGAAGTTGAAACCGGCCGATCCCTCAGCCCTTGGTGCAATGGCGTAAAGCAGTGAGAAAAACAGCACGAGCCCAAGCTGGACCCAGCCTATCAGGCGCTCGGAGGACGCTTCTCGGGCACGGATTTCGGCCCTGACCCGTTCCGGAATGCCGGTATCCGGAGGTCCGCCTTGCAGGATGTAACGCAGTGTCTGGGATATGGTGGTCATCTCGCCGCCGATAAGACGTTGCTCGTGCGCGGATTTTCCACCGGCACCGCGAATTGCGCAAGCGACCCCGCGGTAAAGTGAGTGGACGTGAGCAGGCCCTTACCGGCTGCCTTGCAAACGCAATTGCTCAATACTGCGCACAAGTTCGGCTTGACGTCGCGACCCGGTCTTGGAAAGCGCTGCCTTGATCTGGTTGCGCACGGTATAAATGCTGATCTCACGGTCCTGGGCTATTTCCGCCGGTGTCCGGCCATCTGCGAGCTTCAGGACAGTTGCCGCTTCTGCCGGGCTGAGACCAAGCTTCTTCTGCATTTGAGCCAGGAACGTATCGCTGCCGGCTTCGGGCCTGACTGCCAGAAGTACCGCAGAGACCGCCTTGTTCATGAAAACACCGAAGGGCGTCTTGTCCAGATCCCCCAGTTGCAAACCTATTGAGCGACAGGTCCAGTTCCTGCCTCTGCCATCCGTTGCCTGCCAGTTCCGAAACACATCGTAACCACTCATGGACTGAAGCTGCACGAAGCCAGCGAACCTGCCTTGATCCTCTTCGGACCGGAAATGCAGACGCCTGTCGAAACCACAACCGACAAGAGAGCCTGAGGCCAGGAGCTTTTGCGCCTCCGCGCAGGCATAGTGGATCCGCATCGCGGTATCGATCACTAAAATCGCCGTCCCAGATCCCATGAGATGCTGTTCAGCAGCCCATTTCTCGAAGGTCAGTCCGGAGATGGTCCGATTGATTTCCAGTGACTGACGGATGACCGGGGCGAGTTGAGCACACAGCCGAAGCCAGTCGTCTTCGTATTTGTCGCGATCTTTCGAGCGCATGTTGCCACCGAGCAGGAACATGCGATCGCCATCCAGCGCCAGCATCGAACCGCCGCCACCGGTAATATCTTCAAGCGGCAACAAAAGATCGGCGTAGAACTGGGTCTTTTTCAGCGTTTCGGGTCGGCACAGCTGATGGGTTGATACGACATCTCCCACCTTGCACGTGGCAAAGTTGGCAGCAAACGGGTTCTTGTCCGCGTAGTGCTCGTCGTAGAGTTCCAGAATGTACGGGTCGTATCCTGACGAAAAGGTGAGCGGTGTGGCTTTGGTCAGGTCGTCGTAGCCGATCAGCTGCGTGCATACGCGCGTGCCAAGGCTGCAGCTCAGCGTGTCGAGAAAAACCTGCCACCGCCCAGGATCCAGTGCCGCCGATACAGCAAGGTTCGACAGCCTAATCAATTCTTCTGCTGCGACAGCCAACCCTTCCCCCCGGGAGTTCTTGCGGCATCAGGCCAGTAAACGAAATCGGGCAGACCAGATTGACGCTTCAGCTGCCGATAAGCGCGCTCCGCCTCGCGAAGCTCCACCTCAATAGATATGCAAAAACCGGAGGCAGCGCTTTAACATTGATCAAATTCCGACCATTTCGTCATCACGCCAGTCTGCAGAGGCCGGCACAGGTCCAAATACTGGCCAACCATCCGCCCTTCCCCAGCTGCGGAAAATACATATTTATAGTCCAAATGGACCATGCAAGTATTTCCTACACCCTGTAAACAACTATTGATCGTATCCGGCAGGCACGAGTGACGGCATTTCAAGTCACAAGCGTTTGTTTTCCGGCGGCAATCTCGGGATTCCCGCATTCCAGCAACCGGCGATCGATCTATTTTTAAGCCTTATTGATTTTTTGGGCGGCTATTTGAGCCGCCCTTTTTTTATTATTGAAACGAGGCTTGTCTGGCAGGGCGGTGCTTACGGCTTCAAGGTCATGCCTTCGCTGGCGACCAGTGTTCCGGGATAAGCGTTTTGAGCGGCGAGACCTATTTCATCGAGCTCGTCGTCGGACCTGCGCGGATCATGATGGAAGAGAACGGGGGTCTTTACGTTGCCGGCCTTTGCCAGCTCGACAGCCTTCTGCCAGGTGGAGTGTCCCCAGCCCTTGTAGGTGTCGTATTCGTCGTCAGTGAACATGGCGTCATAGATCATGACGTCGGAGTTGCGCACGAAATCAGGTAGTGCTGCATCAATTTCCGGATCGCCATGTTCGTGATCCGTGATGATGCAAATCGATTTGCCCTTAAATTCGAAGCGGTAACCACACGCTCCGCCGGGGTGGTTAAGCCGCGTGGTGCGGATGACAAGATCATCGGTACGCGGGATCAGGTCGCCGGCATTAAAGGACTTGAACTCGACCGCCTTCAACGTCTTGGCCGCCACTGGAAAGATCGGCGGCGACATGATCCGGCTGACGATGTCAACGAGGCTGGTTTCGTCCTGAAAGTGTCCGGCCCAGGCAGTGACGGAGAAGCTCGGATCATAGGCAGGTTTGAAAAAAGGAAGACCGCAGATGTGGTCGAGATGGGTGTGGGTGAAGAGCAAATCGAAGGTTCGTGTCTTGCACCCGCAGATTTCCACGCCCAGGTTTCGAGCGCCGGAACCGCAATCGACCAGAACCAGTGCGTCGCCGGCCCGGATCTCGAAACACGACGTTTCGCCGCCATAGCGGAGTGTGCTCGACCCCGGCGTCGGGGTGGACCCTCTGACGCCCCAGCAACGAAGCGAAAATTCCTCAGCCACGTGTTACTCCCTAACCGCTGGCAGCCCCTCGACGTGCGTCGGCAAGATCCCGGGTCGTCCGTTCAAGCCGCAGCGCCAGTGTCCGCATCACCTCCAGCGAGATATCCGGAAATTCTTTCAATAGTTTCAAGAAATCGTCTTTCGAAACAGTGAGAACATCCATGTCATTCGCTGCGACCAGTGTCGCGGTTCTTGGTACGTCGCACAGAATAGCGATTTCGCCAACAATTGAATTTTCCGAAACCTGCGCTACCTTTTTTTCGCCCTCAGGCGTGTCGACCAGAACATCCGCATCGCCGGACAGGATGATGAAGGCGCAATCACCTTCTTCTCCCTGGGAGCAAAGACGTTCGCCGGATGGGTACTCGGTCCGATCACTGATGAAGGCCAGAAGCCTCAGCTTGGTCTCGTCGATCCCGCGGAACAATGGCACCTTACGGAGTGCCTCGACTTCGGTTTCAAGTGTCATCTTCTTCTCCCGCGCCCGTTGTTTTTTCGTTCCGACCGAACCGAATCGCCCGGCCGGTCTCCGCAGACCGGTTGCCCACCTATTGTCACACCCACCGTCTTACCCTTTTTCTGAAAGCCGTCCTTGATCCAGAATGAAGCGCTGATCGAATTCAGCTGCTATTTCGGCATTGGACGTGCCGAACAGGAATGTTTTGCCGGACAGGATTTGCCTCAAGCCTTCGCGAAGCGTCTTGTCCTCGTCCGTCATACCGGTGGCGATATCGTCCAATATGGTGATTTTTGCGTTTTTCAGAAGACCGCGGACCAGTGCGATCTTGCGGCGCTGGCCGGCAGACAAGCGAGAACCCGACACACCGACGTGATATCCGAAGCCCGCATAGATGATCGGGCGCCGCAAACCGGTTTCCTCGACAATGGTGCGGATAACATCGTCGATACGCCGCCGGGCATCCCGGCGGTCGACGCGTGCACGCCCGAACAGGAGGTTGTCCTCGATGGTCAGCGGCGGCAGATAGACATCCGGATCAAAGGCAACGAAGTTGTCGCTGTTCTTGACGACCTCTTCCAGGAACGTCTGGCGGGCGCTGATGATATCGCGCTTCAATTCGTCGGTCATGACACCCAGACGATGCCGGGCGGGGACCAGCTTGAAGGCCAACCCGGTCAGACGTGACCGATCGGCGTCTGTCAGGCCCGGGCGTGGCTGATCGGACTTGGCGATGCGGACGATGCGCTCGAAATCCGGAATCTCATCCAGCGTGATGAAGGAGTAAGCGCCGAGCAGACCGCTGTCGCCGGAAACATTGGAGAACAGTTCCAGCATGGTTTCGGCAATCTTGAGGCCGATTTGCTGAAGCTTCTGATCGAAGCCCGTTTCCGCCAGGAAGGCCTTGACCTCATCGAGGTCCGGCACCTGGTCCATGGTGATTTCCGGATCGGCCGGCACGGCAAAGAACAGGTTGTCCGCTAGGCTGGCACTCGCATTGAAGCGATCGCGATGCCACAGCTCGACCAGGCCACCAAGTTCGGGTTCGTGGGCAATGCGCTCGGCGAGTGCCTTGCGCACGTTCAGTATCTTGTCGGCAAAGCCATCGTCCATGGTCGGATCGAACCGCGACTGCAGACCGAGCCGATAGATGTCCTTGTCGATCTTGACGGTCTCGAGCAGTTCAAGCGCCCTAGTGTCGAGTTCTTTCTCGTTACCGACACCCGCAGCAGCGAAATCGTCCCAATCGGCAGCAAGGTCATACGTTGGGTTGCGTGTTTCCTTGGCTTCGGCAAGCCGCCGCTTGTAGTTCTTCAGGCTTTCCCCCTCCCGCTGGGGCGGAACGAGCGGTCGGTGGCGCAAACCGTAATAGAGGTTGTCCCGGATCGTTCCCGTCCAGACATGCACTGCCCCGCCGACATAAGCGATTTGCCGGCCGAGAGTGGCGTCCGTCAGCTTGTCGAGATCGTGGCTGCCGATGCAGACCTTGCCGGAGACGGCCGCAACGAGCCCGGCGGCAAGCTGCAGGACCTCCGACCTTCCGGATCCGTCCGGACCGACAATCGCGCAAGCACTGCCGGAGGGAACGGTCAGCGAAACGTCGACAACCTCCTGCCCGGCCGCACCGCCGGAGAAATTGACATTCTCGAGCTTGACGTCGCCGGAAAGGTCGACCGTATCGTCCGAGGTCAGGCGCTCCTTGTCATAGATATCCGACGGGTCGAAGTTTTCGACAACAGTCTGATACTTGACGCTGACGTCCGCAGTCATCTGGTAGAAGGAAAGCAGCTCTTTCCAGGGGCCAGCCAGATCCTTGTAGGCCGCGATGACCGCCAGCAGGGCACCGATGCTCAGATTGCCCTGAATGACCAGATACCCGCCGATCAGGTAGAAGAAGAACGGCGTCAGCTGATTCATGAAGTTGTTCAGGAACTTGATCAGGAATTTCCGGTTGAAGATGTCATACCGGATCTTGAAGTTCTCGTAGAGGCGGTCGGAGATATCCGCCGAATGCCAGGCCGCCGCGTCGTTGGCATGGATTTCGGCAACGCCCGTGATGCTCTCGCCAACCTTGTCGGCAATGACGCGGATGTTGCGCACCCGCTGCCGGGACAACAGCACCACCTTGCGCTGCAAAAGCGGGATCACATAGCCCTGGATGGGATAGGAACTGATGGCAGCAAGTCCCAGTAGCGGGTCCTGCATGAAGATGAAGCCGATCTGAACGATCAGCATGCCGCCCTGGTAGGCAGGCAACGCAAAGGCTTCACCAATGTAACCGCCGACATCCTCCACTTCCGACGTGATCATCGGAATGATTTCGCCTGAACTGACCTTTCTGAAATGCGGCAAGCGGAAGCGAAGCACCCGCTGGAACAGCTCGAACCGCAGGCGCCGGAGCATGCGTTCGCC
This sequence comes from Labrenzia sp. C1B70, assembly GCF_000475395.1. Classification (NCBI taxonomy): domain Bacteria; kingdom Pseudomonadati; phylum Pseudomonadota; class Alphaproteobacteria; order Hyphomicrobiales; family Stappiaceae; genus Labrenzia; species Labrenzia sp. C1B70. The sequence goes on along the minus strand of NZ_AXCE01000045.1, from coordinate 108,588 downwards.
GAGACGTCCCTTGTAGACGTTGAGGTAGAATTTCAGCCCGTTCGAAACGACGACCAGAAACAGGAAGGCAAAACACAGAAGAAGAAGATATGGAACTTGATCGAAATCGACGCCAAGGATCGTCCGCGGAAAATTGTCTCCCTGGACGGCATCATTGACAATCAGTTTTGGCAGTTCGAGAAGGACATAGACCACCGGGTATGTGAGTACGGTGACCATGAGAATGAAGATTTGCTGTCTGGCGCTGTATTTCCAAATAAAACCGAAAAGGCTCTTTTCCATAAGCTCATCCAAACAGACAAGGATCAAATATGTGCAAGCAGATCATATTTGGTATATTAGCGATCCGAGTTAGTTGCGCCAGCCGGGATTAACATTTGCCACAACCGCTTTAAAGAGGTCCGCAGACCGTTCCTTGTCGAAAGTCCCCTGTCAAGAAATATCCGCACGTGACAAGGGCCAATCAATTGAGACATAAGCCTTTCGGGGCAGTTTTACAAATTTAGGGGCAGTATGAGTTCCAAGACGCCGAAGATCCTCATTTACAGCCACGATTCCTTCGGGTTGGGCCATCTCAGACGCTGCCGGGCCATTGCGCAATCCCTGGTCGGGGACTTCGATACGCTGTCTGTCCTGATCCTGTCCGGCTCCCCGATCATCGGCAGTTTCGAGTTTCGCTCCCGTGTCGATTTCGTTCGCATTCCCGGCGTGATCAAGCTGCGCAACGGCGAGTACACGCCGTTGTCGCTGCATATCAACATCGACCAGACGCTTGCGATCAGGTCATCGATCATCGAACACACTGCCAAGGTGTTCGATCCGGACATCTTCATCGTCGACAAGGAACCGCTTGGCCTGCGTGGGGAAGTGCTGCGGACGCTGGAAGCCCTGAAGGATACCGACACCCAGCTCGTACTCGGCCTGCGCGATGTCATGGACGACCCGAAGGTGCTGAAGGAAGAGTGGGACCGCAAGAACGTCTATCCGGCCCTGCGCGACCTTTACGACGAGATCTGGATTTACGGACCGGAAGATATCTGTGATCCGCTGGAAGGCATCGACCTGCCGCAATCGGTGCGCGACAAGCTGCGCTATACCGGTTACCTGCGCCGTGAGCTGCCGAAATCGGCGCTCGAAAATCCCGCACCCGCGCCGTTTGACGAAGAACCCTATATCCTGGTGACGCCAGGCGGCGGCGGCGATGGCGTTGAAATGGTCGACTGGGTGATGCGCGCCTACGAAGCCCGGCAGCGTCCGCTTTTCCCGGCCCTGATCGTGCTTGGCCCCTTCATGCCGGCGGCCGCCGCAACCCAGTTCAGCGAGCGCGCCGAACACCTGCGCGACGTCGAGATCATCCGTTTCACACCGCAGATCGAACCCTATCTTGCCAATGCCACTGCCATTGTCGGCATGGGGGGCTACAATACGTTCTGCGAGATCCTGTCCTTCGACAAGCCAACCCTGATGGTACCGCGTGTCATTCCGCGCCGGGAACAGGCCATCCGGGCTGAGCGGGCCGAACAAAGCGGCCTCTTGAAGGTGTTGCCGATCGACCAGTATCCGGATCCTGACCTGATGGCTGCGGCGTTGTCCGAACTTCCGGGCATGGCTTCGCCTTCGGCAGCCGGCGTCGACAACCTGCTTGGCGGTCTGGATATCATCTCCAACCGCGTTGGAGAAATCTTCGACGAACAGCAGGCAGCCAGCCGGAAGCTGGTCAACTTCTGACCATCGCCACCCGCAAATCGCATTCTTTCAAGGGCTGACCGATGTCCCGTATCGCCGTTGTGGTCAAAGGCTATCCTCGCCTGTCCGAAACCTTTATCGCCCAGGAAATGCTTGGTCTGGAGCGGCGAGGTATCGAGATCCTGATCGTTGCCCTGCGCAAGCCGTACGACCCGTACATTCACGATCTGCACCGGCAGATTTCAGCAGAAGTCATGTATCTGCCGGAATACGTGAAAGACGACCCGGCCCGGGTTGCCCGCGCCAAACGCTGGGCGGAGAAACAGCCGACCTTCGAGGCTGCCAAGGCTCTGTTCGATGCCGATTTCGAGCATCAACCCAACGCCGACCGGCGACGCAGGTGGGCTCAGGGTTGCGTCTTCGCCCATGAACTGCCGGAAGACGTGACCTGGATCTACACCCACTATCTGCACACCCCCTGCTCCGCCTCGCGATATGCCGCGCATCTATCCGGCCGCAAATGGTCTTTCTCCGCACACGCCAAGGACATCTGGACCAGCCCCGACTGGGACCTGAAAACCAAGATCAACGATGCGGCCTGGGGCGTGACCTGTACCGCGGTCAATGCCGAACACCTGAAAGGCCTTGCCGAGGATCCGGACAAGATCGAGCTGCTTTATCACGGCCTCGACTTTTCCGGCTTTCCGGAGCCCAAGACCAAAGCCACGACGCGTGATGGCAGCGGTGAGCCCGTGCGTCTGGTTTCCGTTGGCCGTGCCGTGGAAAAGAAAGGCTATGACGACCTTCTGGATGCTCTTGCAAAGCTACCTGCCGCTCTCAACTGGCACTTCACCCATATCGGCGGCGGAGACCTTTCCGAGCACCTGAAGGCACAGGCGGATGCGCTTGGACTGTCGGACAGGATCACCTGGCGGGGGGCACAGCCACGCGAGGAGGTGATCGCCACCTGCCGCGAGGCTGATCTCTTCGTCCTGCCATCGAAGCTCGCGAAATCCGGTGACCGCGACGGCCTGCCCAATGTCCTGATGGAAGCCCAGTCCATGGGCATCTGCTGCCTGTCCACCAAGGTTTCGGCGATACCCGAACTGATCCTCGACGGTGAAACCGGTGTGCTTGTTACCCCTGGCGCACCAAAGGAACTGGCCGAGGCCATGCAGCGCCTTATTACCGCCCCCGAGACCCGTCACGGTCTCGGCCTTGCCGCGGCCAAGAGGGTTAGAACAACGTTCTCGACAGACCCCGGCCTCGACCGCCTTGCAGACAAGTTCCGCAAAGTCCTTTAGGCAGAACGCCAGGAAAACCATGAAAATTGCCTTCACTGCCCCGATGAAACCCCTGGATCATCCGGTCCCGTCCGGCGACCGGACCATGGGACGGTTGATCGTGAAGGCTCTGGAAAGTCTGGGGCACGAAGTGACGATTGCCAGCCGTTTCAGGTCCTGGCGCAAGGATGGCAGCGACGACATTCAGTCAGAGGTACGGAATGAGGCGCTGGCAGAGGCAGACCGGATAAGCGCCGACTGGCAACAATCAGGCTACCGGCCGGATCTGTTCCTGACCTATCATCTCTATCACAAGGCGCCGGACTGGATCGGCCCGGCGCTTGCCGACCGGTTCGACCTTCCCTATGCGATCGTTGAAGCCAGCCGTGCTCCGAAACGGCAGCAGGGCGACTGGACCTTCGGGTTTGCTGCCGCGGATGAAGCCTTGAAGCGCGCTGATGCCGTTGCCGCCATCCACAACGCTGATGCCGAATGCCTTGCGGCGGTCGTGCCGCATCGTTGCCTGTCGGTCCTTCTGCCGTTTCTGGATGCCGATCCCTTTCTCGCCGCATCGACCAATGCCAAGCCGCTTGCGGCAAGTCCTTTGAAACTGCTCTCCGTGGGCATGATGCGCGAAGGTGACAAGCAGCGCTCTTACGAAGTGCTTGCCGCGGCACTGGTCGAACTTCGGGACCTGCCCTGGCATTTGACGCTCATCGGCGACGGCCCGATGCGCGAGCAGGTCCTTGCCCTGTTTCCACCCGAACGGATCACCTGGCTCGGCGCCCTTGCCGGTGACGACCTGCCAGCCCAATACGCGCGGCACGACCTTTTCGTCTGGCCCGCAATCCGGGAAGCATTTGGTCTCGTGTTTCTGGAAGCGCAGGCAGCAGGCGTCGGCGTGATTGCCGGTGACACCTTCGGTGTTCCCGACATTGTCCGTGATGGCGAAACGGGATTGCTGTCCCCCGAGGGCGATGTATCCGCGCTTGCCGCCAACCTCAGCCGAGCCATGCGGGAACCGGCGCTTGTGGACAGGCTTGGCCTGGCAGCCCGCCACCACATCCTTCATTTCCATACGCTTTCGGCAGGCGCTGCCCGGCTGGAAGCACTTGCCGAAAAGGCCATGCGGAACCACTTGAGCCGCCGGGAGACGAAAGACGCATGAGCTTCAAGGCCCTCATACATGTTCAGCATCTGCTCGGGACAGGCCATGTCGTGCGCGCCGCGGCCATCGGCAAGGCACTGGCCGCCGAAGGCGTTGAGGTGACACTTGCCAGCGGCAACACAATACCGCCGACACTCGACACCGGATCACTGAAGATCGTCGAACTGCCAGCCTGCAGAAGTCCGGACGCGACCTTCAAGCGTCTTGTGACTTTGGACAATGAAGATATTGACGATGCTTGGAAAATCGCCCGCGTTAAAGCATCGATTCAAGTTCTTGAGGCCGACGACTTCGACCTGCTCCTGACCGAGACCTACCCCTTCGGTCGTCGCCAGCTTGACTTCGAACTGGCCCCTCTTCTGGAAACCGCCAAGGCAAGCAGCAAGGTCCCGCTGATTGCCACATCCATTCGCGACATTCTGGTGCGCAAGAAGCAGCTCTGGAAAGAACGCTTGATGGCGGACCAGGCGCTGAAATTCTACGACCGGATCCTGATCCATTCCGATCCGGACTTCATCCGCCTTGCAGACAGTTTCCCCTTTGCCGAGGAGGTCGACCATCTGGTTCGCTACACCGGTTATGTCGGCGGTGATCCACGGCCTGCTGTGGAAGGACCGGACGGCGAGGACGAGGTGATCATTTCCTGCGGTGGCGGTGCTGTTGCCGAAAGCCTGCTGTCGGCGGCACTGGAAGCCAGACCGCTGTCGCGCCGCGCGGAAGACACGCGGTGGCGGGTGCTGATCGGTCACGACATTTCCGACGACGCCTTTGCCATTTACCGGCAAAGCGCGGTGGATGGCGTCATTGTAGAGCGCGCCCGGCGCGACTTTCCGGACCTTTTGAAACGGGCGCGCCTTTCCGTCAGCCAGGCAGGCTACAACACCGTGCTCGACATTCTTCAGGCTGGTGTTCCGGCTGTCTTCGTGCCCTTTGCCCAGATCAACGAGACCGAACAGACACAACGCGCGGAAGCGCTTGCCGGCCACGGACGGGCAATCGTTACGCCGGAAGCAGACCTCACACCGGAGCGGCTTGCCGCTGCCATTGACGATGCGCTGGCTCTTCCGCGCAGCAAGCACAGCGTCCGCCTGGGTGGTGCGGAGGAAAGCGCCCGTGTCCTGCTTCAAGACCTGAAAGACCGGATGTCATGACCACTGACCCGCAGCGCTTCCGGCAGGAGCTTACCGATCATCTCGACTGGTTTGCCGAACGCGACCGCAAGGTCCGCTTCTGGTGGCGCGATGACGACGCTATCGAACCGACACCAGCTCTTGAACGCATGTTGTCGCTTGCCAACACCCACACGGTCGATCTGGCTTTCGCGGTCATCCCCAAGATGGCGACGAAAGCCCTTGCAGAACGGTTCGCCGATGAACCACATGCGCTGGTTCTGCAACACGGCTGGCAGCACAAGAATTTCCAACGGAAGGACCTCGGCGAAAAAGCAGCCGAGCTTGGTTCCCGGCGGGATCCGGACGACCTGATGGCCGAGCTCAAGGCAGGTCATGACCGCCTGTGGGAACTCTTTGGCGACAAGTTCGTGAAGGCCATGGTGCCGCCCTGGAACCGGATCGATCCTGAAATCTCCCGCCGCCTGCCCGGTATCGGCCTGTCGGGTCTTTCGACCTTCACCTGGCACAACTTTCCGCGGGCGCATCAACTCCAGTCGCACATCGACATCCTGAAATGGAAAAAGCAGGTGCGCTTCATCGGCTGGGAAAGCGCGCGCCTGCGTTTCGACCTGCAGCTTACCCGAAGGCGCAACACCGGCACCGAGCCGGTTGGCCTCCTGACGCACCATCTGGTGCATGACGACGGCTGCTTCGAGTTTCTGGAGATCTTTCTGGAGATCGCCGCTCATCATGAAGGCGCTGAATGGCCGGACGTGAAAAGCCTCTTTGGCGAGAACGGTTCCTGGCCGTTCGGGTGAGAGCCTCTGTCTGAGGCGAGAGGCGCCAGACGAGCAAAAGTTATGCGTCTCCCCGGCCAAGCACCGCGCAGATCCGGGGTCTACTCTCTGCGGTCGCCCTGGGTGGCCTTTTAGGGGTGACCTACTCCTGCCAGATGGTCTGCCTTACCAGAATGGATCAGGAGCTTGCAGCTTGGGCTGGTCTGCCGCATAGCTGCGCCAGATCCAAATCCGGTGAGTCGACGCAAAGGCCCAAGGCATGAAAGACACGCTCTACATACTCGCCCCTGGATTCGAAGACCCCGCCTATCCCGGCAAGACCTTCATTGCTGGCATTGCGCGCTCATGGAAGGCGTGCTCGCCTCGTTTCCGGAGCTTGCGGACCGGCTTGACGTTCGCCGCATTGCCTGGCCGAAACCGCGCAGGGAAGTGGCCGAACTTCTGGGGGAAGACAATCAGTCCCTGCCTGTGCTGGTGCTCTCCGAAGGCGGCTTCATCAATGACAAGGACGCGATCCTCGCCGCCCTCACCGAGCGCCACGGCTTTCCGCATCCTCATCCCTGAGAGACAAAAATCAGACCTGTTTAAAGTCTTCGTCTATTCCGCGGCTTCCAGTCGTTCCGGCTTCAGAGCAGCAGCAAATTGTTTGCGCAGGAGGGCGAGCTTCGGGTCGATATAGGTCTTGCAGAACGGGCGTTCCGGTCCCTTGGCATAGTAGTTCCGGAACTGTTCGTCCGAGGCCTTGAACTCGGCAAGCGTCATTACCCGCGTCACTAGCGGTTCGTCAAAGCGCTGCTGCAAGGCGCGCATCAGCCTTCCGACCTTCACACCTGTACCGGCGTCATAAACGTAGACGGCACTGCGATACTTGCCGCGCATCTTGTGGTGGGAGGTGCTGGAGTGGGTACGCAGATGGATCTCGAGCAGGACCTCCAGCGGCAGCACGACTGGATCGAAGGTCACCACCACCGCTTCTGACCAGGCATTTTCTGGCGGATCGGAGCGGATGAAGCCCTGTTCCACCTTCGAAATGCCAGCAATTGCCTGAAAGACGGCCTCCGTGCACCAATGGCACCCTCCGCCCAGCCCGATTTTCACCCCGGCCTCCAATGTCATGATCGATGCTCCCAGTGTGACGTCAGGCATTTCGTTTGCAAAACGGCTTGGCGGAGATTCCCCCAGACGAGATCTTATGCCGTCAATTGACAGACAGCGCACAACATAAGATTGTGAGGCATGATCAATCGCGCGACCCTTCATCTAACCGTGGTGCATAACGTCGTTCCCGCAGGGGACGCGAGGGGATCACTGTTGGCTGAAGACATCTAGCCGGATCGCATCGCAACCCTGCTTCGAAGAGCAGGGTTTGTCAGATGCCTGCTCTCTCGATCCAACGAATGAGAGCAAAATGAGCATTTCAGACATCCCCGCGGAATTTGCACCGGTCTCCAGGCCAGGTAGCTGGCCCGAAGGCCTGAGTATACGCGCCGAAACACCGGACGACGTGGACGGTTTGACCGTCCTGCAAGGTCTGCCGAAGTTCCGGGCAGGTACCTTGCGCCTGCCCTATCCCAGGCGCAAGGACGTCGAGGCCCGTGTGAACCAGTCCTCTCCGGACAAGGTGTCCCTTGTCGGCATTTTGGGCGGGACGCTGGTCGCCGCCGCCGGTTTTGCCCGTTCCGCCGGACGGCGCGGACATGCGGCCAGTCTGGGCATGGGCGTACACGACGATTACACCGGACGCGGGATCGGCCGGGCGATGCTGACAGAGCTGATCGAAATAGCGGACAACTGGATGAACATCCGCCGCCTGGAACTGACGGTCTTCACCGACAACGAAGCCGCCGTCAGGCTCTATCAGACACTTGGCTTCGAGATCGAAGGCACCCACAAGGACTTTGCCTTCCGCTCCGGGTCGTTTGTCGACGCCTTTGCGATGGCGCGGCTCAGGGTGTGAGTGAAAGGCGCCTGCTTCCGATCTTTTTCCTTGTCGTCCCGGTTTGCCGCACAAGCGGCAAGACCGGGACCCGGTATCCGCGAGACCCGGCTGAAAACCACGGCGGGGTCAGCAGATTACTGGATCCCGGCCTTCGCTGGGATGACAGGTTCCTCATGCTCGACATTGCAGAAAATCAAGGGTTTTGAAGCCATTCGGACAACAGCCACTGGAGCGTGAACCACATGTGCTCCATCCCCTTCTGCTCAGGCTGCTTCCCTTTTCTTTGCCGCCTTCGGATTGGCCGCAAAGTCGATGGCGGCTTTGAGGACATCCGGATCGCCGATCTGGTTGGCGAGGATGAGGATCAGCCTGGCATTCATGCAGTTTGCTTCCTCGTCACTCATATGGCGCTGACTGGAGACCAGATACTCATAGAAGCCGTCCGGATCGGGAAGGTTTCGTGTCAGGTTCAGCTTCAGATTCAGGGGCATGGTTCATGCGCCTCCCATCGCAGTTTTCAAGGCGGCTTCCACCTTGTTGTCGTTGAAATAGCGCCAACGAGCGGCAACATGCTGGTCCGGGCGGATCAGGTAGACCGTGCCGGGAGCCGCGTCGTAGCGGGCTGCAAGGGTTCCGTCCTTGTCCTGCAGGTCCTTGCCCACACGCAAGACCCGGGCCTTGACGTTGCCGGCAGACACATCTGTTGCGGCTTCATCGCCAAAGACAAGCAAGGTGAACCCGTCGCCGATCTGGTTGAGGAACCAGGCCGCCTCACCGTTCACGTTCACAGGTGCGTCCGCACAGCACGTGCCCGGGGACATCTTGCCTGCGAAACTGGATTCGTCGGCCGTGTTGAGCGTGCTTTCGACATAAGGTGTGGGCGCCGACAGACGTCCGGAGTTGACCAGCGGCTTGGCAAAGTCGGTCACCTCGGAAAGATCCAGAACCGCGTCCCGGAACCTGCGAGAGGCCTCGTTTTTCGGTGTGATGAAATCGGTGGACCTGGTCGAGTTCAGCAGGTTGTCGTCCGCCGCGAAGGCTCGCTCCGTGTGGTAGCTGTCGATCAGACTTTCCGGGGCGTCTCCGTCCAGCACCAGTTTCAGCTTCCAGCCCAGATTGTCGATGTCCTGCACGCCGGTGTTGGCGCCGCGCGCGCCGAAGGGTGAAACCTGATGGGCAGCATCGCCCGCGAACAGTACCCGGCCATAACGGAAGTTATCGATCCGCCGGCAGGCGAACTGGTAGACAGAGGCCCATTCCAGCTCGAACTCCTTGTCCTCTCCCAGCATCGCCTTGACGCGTGGAATGATGTTTTCCGGCTTTTTCTCTTCTTCCGGATCGGCCTCCCAGCCAAGCTGAAAATCCAGCCGCCAGACATCGTCGCACTGCTTGTGCAGAAGAGCAGACTGCCCCCGGTGGAACGGCGGGTCGAACCAGAACCAGCGTTCGGTCGGAAAATCGGCCTTCATGATGATGTCGGCGATCAGGAACCGATCCTGGAAGAACTGGCCGGAAAAGCCTGCCCCGACCATCTTGCGTGTGTCGGAGTTAGCACCATCGCAGGCAACTACCCAGTCTGCTTCCATCTTGAAGACGCCGTCAGGCGTTTCGACGGTCAGTACGACATGATCGTCCCCCTGTTGCAGATTCAGGAGCTTGTGCTTCCAACGCAGGTCTATGAGGTTCGATTTCTGAGCCTCGTCGACCATGTATTCCTCCAGATAATATTGCTGGAGGTTGATGAAGGCCGGGATCTTGTGGCCGTCTTCCGGCAGAAGGTCGAATGTGTAGGCAAGGTCGTCGCGGAAGAAGACCTTGCCGATCTTCCATTCGATACCCTTGTCGATCATGCGTGTGGCGCAGCCGAGCCTGTCCCAGATCTCCAGCGGTCGCTTGGCGTAACAGACTGCGCGCGAGCCAATGGAAACGGTGTTGTTGTCGTCCAGAACGACGGTGGGGATGCCCCGCTGGGCGAAATCAAGCGCAGCCGTCAGTCCGATCGGCCCAGCTCCGATCACCACCACCTTGTGGCGCTTGACCGTACCTGTCTGCTGCTCCACCGACTGACGATAACTGTATTGCGGATATTGATAGGTCTGAAACATCGGGCTTTCCTCCCAGATCCGCCAAGGCGGCATCGATCGAACGGCATTTGCCGCACTGGCGGCATGTGTCTTGCTCACACATCGGCCAGCTCTTTGGCGTGCAGCCATTCAGCGTGTTTCGGGGCCCTTTTGGTTTTCGACCATTCTTCCAGCATCTGCCACTTGACCTCGTCCAGACGAGCCAGAAGCTGGTCTTCTTCGGGATCCGGGCAAGCCAGTTCGACACGGTGACCGTTGGGGTCGAAGAAATAGATGGAGTGGAAGATTGAGTGGTCGGTCACGCCCAGAACCTCGACACCGTTCTTTTCCAGGTGGTCCTTGAACGCAATCAGCTCGTCCCGATCCTTCACCTTGAAGGCGATATGCTGCACCCAGCGCGGCGTATTCGGGTCAAACCCCATTTCGGGTTTGGTCGGCAGTTCGAAGAACGCCAGGACGTTGCCGTTTCCGGCATCCAGGAAGACGTGCATGTAAGGATCGGGATCGTGGGTGGAGGGCACATGATCTTCGGCGATCGCCAGAACAAAATCCATGTTCAGCATCTTGCCGTACCATTCCACGGTTTCTTTGGCGTCCTTGCAACGATAGGCGACGTGATGCATCTGCTCGATTTTCATGGGACAGCTCCTCCAAATTAGTTACATATGTAACCATATAGCTCCGCAGCCCACCCGCCTTGATCTAAGTCAAATTGGTTACATTCGTAACTAATTTGACAACCAATCCACGCAACACCGTCACCCCGGACAAATGCGACCAGGTCGAACACCGATCCGGGATGACAGACCCTTCTCAAAATCAGGCGATCAACCTCGTGTTGGAATTGACAGGCCATGACCTGCGTTCTCATATGAGGTACCTGCCAGCGAGGAGCTTTCCATGTCCGCTCACGAGCACGATCATTCCCACGATCACGACCATTCCGAATTGAGCGAGATAGAGCTGCGTGTACGCGCTTTGGAAACGCTGCTGACGGAAAAGGGATATATCGATCCCCCTGCCCTGGACGAATTGATCGAGACTTACGAAACCAAGATCGGCCCCAAGAACGGCGCCCGCGTTGTTGCGCGGGCCTGGGCGGATGCAGACTACCGGGACCGGCTCCTGCAAGACGCGACCTCAGCGATCGCCGAGTTCGGTTTCACTGGCCGTCAGGGTGAACACATGGTGGCGGTCGAGAATACCGACCAGACCCACAACATGGTCGTTTGTACACTGTGCTCCTGTTATCCCTGGACAGTACTGGGCTTGCCGCCTGTCTGGTACAAGTCCGCTCCCTATCGGTCCCGCGCCGTGCGCGACCCGCGAGGTGTTCTGGATGAATTTGGCGTAAAGCTGCCGGATGATACCGAAGTTCGCGTCTGGGATTCGACGGCTGAAATCCGCTATCTGGTGATCCCCAAACGCCCTGCGGGAACAGACGGATGGAGCGAGGAACGTCTGGCAGATCTCGTCACCCGCAACAGCATGATTGGTACCGGCCTGGCGCTCGATCCTTCCGAACTGGAGGATGCGGCATGAACGGCGCCCAGGATCTTGGCGGACAGATGGGCTTTGGCCCCATCGAACTGGAAGAAAACGAACCCAACTTCCATGCCAAATGGGAAGAACGCGCGTTTGCGGTAACGCTGGCCATGGGCGCAACCGGCTCCTGGACGCTTGATGCCTCGCGCTTTGCCCGCGAATCCTTGCCGCAAGTTACCTACCTGACCTCCAGCTATTACGAGATCTGGACCAGGGGGCTTGAAAAACTTGTGCTGGCCAATGGCCTCGTTACGGAAGAGGAACTGAAACAAGGCCGGAAACTTGAAGCCGCGAAGCCGGTCAAGCGCGTGCTCGCGGCAGACGCTGTTGCCGGAATTCTGGCCAAGGGTGCACCGGTCGACCGAGAGGAACATCAGCCCGCCCGTTTCCGCGTCGGTGACAAGGTCCACACGCGGCGCATGAACCCAGAACACCACACTCGCCTTCCCCGCTATGCCCGCGATGCTGTCGGCACGATCGAGGCCATTCACGGCGTTCATGTGTTTCCGGATACCAACGCGCACGGCGAAGGCGAACAGCCGACCTGGCTTTATGGTGTCCTCTTCAAGGGGACCGACATCTGGGGTCCTGACAGCGATCCCAAGCTTTCCCTGCGTATCGATCTCTGGGAGCCCTATCTTGACCTTGCCCGATAAGTTTCTCGAAACGCCGCGCCTGCCGCTGGATGAAGACGGCGGGCCGGTGTTCGGTGCTCCCTGGGAAGCCAGGGTTTTCGCCATGACCGTGAAAGCCCATGAAGCCGGAGTGTTTACCTGGGGCGAATGGGCTGAAGCTCTGGGCGCCGAGCTTGCCAAGGATGGCGACGGAAGCGGCGAGACCGAAGGCTATTACGACCGTTGGCTGGCGGCCTTCGAAGGTTTGCTCACAGCCAAGAACATTGCCGCAGCCGGACAACTTGCAGACCTGCGCAAGGCCTGGGACGACGCGGCCAGGGCCACGCCGCACGGCGCACCAATCGTTCTTCAGAGGTCCTGAGGACGACCATGCGCCTGTTGCTTCCGCCTCCTGTCGTCGTCGGCATCGGACTGCTTCTGCTGTATGCAGGCGCCAGGCTGTTCCCGGCGCTGAACCTCACCTTTTCAGGTCAGACTTCGATCGCCGCGGTGTTCCTCATCGCCGGACTGGCAATTGGCGGACACGCGCTTTTTCGCTTTGTCATGGCGGGAACGACCTTCAACCCCATAACGCCGGATAAAGCCAGAACTCTGGTGACCCGAGGTTTCTACAGGGTGTCGCGCAACCCGATGTATGTCGCCGACGTTTTGCTGCTGCTGGCATTCGGCATCTACCTCGGCACAGCGACGGTTTTCGCCGTCGTTCCGGCTTTTGTCTGGTACCTGACCGAATTCCAGATCAGGCCTGAAGAAGAGCATCTGAAGCGCCTGTTCGGTCAGGAGTATCTCGACTATTGCGCGCGCGTTCGCCGCTGGCTCTGACAGCTGGCAACGTCACTCAATTCCCGAGGTAGAGACTGCTCTTTTCCTTGAAGGCGTCGGCCGCAAAGCGAAGAAAGGTTCGGACCCTGGCGACGTTCTTCAGGTCCGGATGGGTCAGGATCCAGATATCGAAGTAACGGCTCGGTTCGACGCCCGGCAGGCGGATCAAGTCGGGATCAGGATCCCCCAGAAAGCAGGGCAAACGGCCGATGCCCATGCCGGCCCGTACGGCCGCATGCATCGTGATCATGTCGTCGGTGACCGTTGCCACCTCGCCATTGGGGTACCGATCGCGCATTTCCTTCGGCACCTTGTTGCCCCACCATTTGAAGGCGATGAAAGGCACTGCCTGCGATGTGACCGTTTCGAGCGCCGCGTCCCGGTATCGGCGGGCAAAGTCTCGCGACACGTAGAAACAGCGGTTCTGGCCTGTAGCAAGACGGCCAAACAGGCTTTCATCGGGCTTGTCGGTGACACGCACCGCGATATCGGCCTCGCGCCGGTGCAGGCTCAGAATTTCGTTGGCCGCATTCATGGTGACGTCGATGCCCGGGTGCCGCTCCTTGAAGCGCGCGACAATCTCGGCCAGTTGCACCTGGAAAATCAGCTGTGCTGCCGTGACACGCAGCGGGCCTTCGAGTTCGGCATCCTTGGCGGCAATGCGCATGTCCAGCGCAAGCACTTCCAATTCCATCCGGCGGGCGGCTTCAACCGCCTCTTCGCCGGCGGTGGTCGGCGTGAACCCTTCCGGAAGACGGTCGAACAGACGTGCGCCGATTTCCTCTTCCAGCGCCGACAGCCGCCGCGACACAGTCGAATGCGTTACACCAAGGCTGCGGGCGGCCTTTGTCAGGCTGCCGGCATTGGCAATGGCGAGCACGAATTTCAGATCATCCCAGCTATACATGGCATGTGCATTTTTGCACAGTTCGGTTACGAATTTGAAGAATTTTTCGCAAGCTGCCTCTGCGATAGGTTTCCGGCATCTCAAGCAAAGGAGACTAAGAGATGTCCATTCAAGCGATTGCCATGATCACGGTGACGGATCGCGAAGCGCTCGGCGCCTATCGTGAAAAAGCTGCAGACGCTCTCGCCCGCCATGGCGGCAGCGTCATTGCGGCGGATCCCGAACCGCTGGTCCTGGAAGCGGCTATCGATGCCCCGAACATGGTTGCCCTGCTGTCCTTCCCCACGTCCGATGCCGCCAAGGCCTGGCATCGCGACCCGGACCTTGCCGATGTGCACGCCCTTCGGAACAAGGGCGGCAAGTCCACGATTGTCGTGCTTCCGGGTTGATCACCTGTCACTGGGCAAATCGTCCTCCCGAGGAGGATCACCAAGTGCACTCCAGGAACGGGGGAGCCGCTGCCTGAGCACGCCGCCCCCCCTGGAATCAAAACAGTCCTGCTTCCTCAGACCGAGGAAGCAGGACTGTGTTCGCCATATTCAATGCTGATTTTCGGGCTCTCCGGTGCTTATCGCACCGGCTTCACCAGGCGCATGCGCCAGGTGACGCCTTTCTTGTCGGAGACGAGACGATAGTCATCAAGCACTTCCCACTTGCTGGTATCGTCGGTTGCTTCCCAGAGCTTGTTGATCAGCTTGTTTGCACCTGACTCCGGCTTTTTCGGTGAATACATCGACAGCGCGATAACACCGTTTTCCTTCAGGAACGGGACGTAGCGGGCTACAACGGCAGCCGGATCATCCGCGAAGTGAAGAACCTCGTTGAAGACAATGGCGGAGAACGTTTCGCCTTCCTGCGCTTCGAAAGTGTGCATGTCGCCTGCCCGCAGGCTGGCGATGGCCGGGTCGACATTGGCGATCTGCAGGGAAGCCGGTGAAAGATCCATGCCGACATAGCGCTTAACGCCCATGGGCTGCAAACGCTCGTAGAGCAGGCCTTCGCCGCAGCCGATGTCGAGAACGTCATCCATGGAGCCGGTCAGGCTCAGCCACATGCCGATGATGCCATATCGACCACTTTCAGGAAGCGAGCGCAGGAAGGCCCAGCGACCGGCTTCATATTCCTCGTCCCAGCCAGCGGCGGTGGTGGCATTCTTCGACATTGTGACTTCCTAACAGCAAGACGGGCCAGAACGGCCCGCCGGTTCTTCAGATTTCAGATGCATCACTTATAGGGATCTGCCGCGTCGCGCAAACCATCGCCAAGGAAATTGAACGCCAGGACGACAATGATGATCGGCAACACCGGAGCCATCAGCCAGGGATAGACGGTCACCACCGAAATGTTCTGCGCTTCGTTCAAGAGAACACCCCAGGAAACCGCCGGCCGACGCAGACCGAGGTTAAGATAGGACAGCGCAGTCTCACCCAGGATCATGGACGGGATCGACAGCGTCGCCGACGCGATGATGTGGCTTGTGAAGCCCGGCAGCAGATGCCGCGTGATCACGCGCTTCGGCTTAGCCCCCATCAGGACCGCCGCCTTGGCGTATTCCTCTTCACGCAGGGACAGAAGCTTCGACCTGACGGCACGCGCTAGTCCTGGCCAATCCAGCAGACCAAGGATGATCGTCAGGCCGAAATAGATCCAGACGGGGCTCCAGGTGACAGGCAGCGCCGCAGAGAGCGCCATCCACAGAGGCAGCTCGGGAAGAGAGCGCAGGATCTCGATCGCCCGCTGGATCAGACTGTCGATCCAGCCGCCGAAATAGCCGGCGATCCCACCAAAGAAGAGCCCTAGAACAATTGAGATCACGACGCCGATCAGACCGACAGTGAGTGACAACCGAGCCCCGTAGACCAGTCCCGAGAACTGATCGCGGCCAAGCCGGTCCGTTCCGAACAGGAACATCGTGCCGCCTTCCGCCGGGCACACAAGGTGGAAGGACGCGTCCCAAAGCCCCCAGAACTTGTATTTTGCGCCGCTGCAGAAGAAGCGGAGCGGCTGGACATTATTCGGATCGTCTTTGAACACCCATTGCAGGGTTTCCATGTCGATTTCCGAGGTCATGCCGTAGACGAACGGGCCGACGAGCTTGCCTTCGTGAAACAAGTGGATCGGTTGCGGCGGAGCATAAAGATGCATGCTGTCGCGGCTGTTAGCGCCATAGGGCGCAATTACTTCGGCAAAGGGAACGCACAGGTAGAACAGGATCAGGACCACGCCTGACCAGACCGCTATTTTGTGGCGCTTGAATTTCCACCACATGATCTTCCATTGGGAAGCCTGGTAGAAGCGCTCCTGCTCGGCGGTCATCTCCTCGGTGACTGCCGGGTTGAACGGCGTCGGATCGACGTAATGCTCGACTTCGCGCGTGGGCGTGTTCTTCACGTCCATGGTCATGACGAGGCCCTCCCGCCAAGACGAATGCGCGGATCGAGAACTGCCAGCAACAGATCGGAGATCAGCATGCCGATCAGCGTCAACATGGCAACGAACAGCAGAATGAACCCTGACAGGAACTGGTCTTGCGATTGTAACGCGGACACAAGAACCGGCCCGACTGTCGGAAGGCTCATCACCACCGAAACGATCACCGAGCCAGAAACAAGCGACGGGATCAGGTTGCCGATGTCGGCGATGAACGGGTTGATGGCCATGCGCAGGGGATATTTGACCAGCAGGTGGTTTTCCTTCAGCCCCTTCGCCCGGCCCGTGGTGACATATTGCTTGTGAAGCTCGTCAAGCAGGTTGGCGCGCAGGCGCCGGATCATGGCCGCCGTGCCGGAGGTCCCGATCACGATGGTGGGCACGATCAGATGCGCCAGCACCGACATTGCCTTGTCGAAGCTCCAGGGCTGATCGATGTACTGAGGATCCATCAGGCCACCGACGGACAGGCCGAACCAGCGATTGAAGAAATATAGCAGAATGAGCGCAAGCAGAAAGTTTGGGGTGGCAAGACCGATATAGCCCAGGAAAGTGAACCCGTAGTCCCCCCAGGAATACTGACGCGTTGCAGAGAAAATACCGATGGGGAACGACACCACGTAGACAAACAGGATCGTCGCGAAGTTCAGGACCACGGTCAAGGGAAGTGTCGGTCCTATGACCTGCTCCACCGGCTTGTCGAATTCGAACGACCAGCCCCAGTTGCCCTGGATCAACCCGTCGAAACCGTGAGGTCCCGGCCAGAGGCCGACCCAGATGAGGTAGCGCTCCATGAAGGGACGATCGAGAGAGAATTCCTTTCTCAGGAACTCGAGCTTGGCAACCGAGGAACTTTCACCGGAGGACTTCAGGGCAGCAATCTGGTTGGAAATGTAATCACCGGACGGCAACTCGATGATGAAGAAAGTCAGCAGACTGATCACCAGCAAGGTGGGACCCATCATCAAAATACGTCGGACAATGTAATAGAGCACCTAAACTCCCCTCAGCCCCGGCACTTTGCGCAAATCAGGCTCTGATTTCTGCACTTAAAGTCAAATTCGGTTTCGATAGTATGACGTTTTTCAACCAAGAGTCAGTCCCCGGAAAAACGTCTGGCGGAACAGGCCGGATCAAGTCAGCCCGTCGCCTTTAAAGCGTTCGGTTCGGATAATCTTCCGAACCGAACGATATCTCTGGCAGTTTCCCCGGCCGGTTGGTGTCAGAACCAGCCGGACCGGAAAACAAGCGGAACTGCGGTTTACTTGGCCATGTAGAATTCATCCATGCGGTGAATTCCGAAATGGGCGCCGGGATCCCAGCCGTAGATACCTTCAAGCGGTACGTTTTCGACGTTCTTGATCACCACCGGCTGACGAACGCCGGAAACCAGACCGATATGAATGGTTTCGTCGGCATGGATCTGGAGCATTTCTTCCCAGATCTCGGTGCGCTCTTCCGGCGTTCTGGAGCTCAACCATGCGGTATAGAGTTCCATCAGACGCTCGGCCGGGGCCCAGTCGGGTTTTTCGCCGCCCTCACCCTGGGTTTCGAAGTAGTCACCCCACTTGTGCCACGAAAACGCGTCGCCACGCACAGGAGCAAAGTCTTCCGGCGGCATTTCGGACGTCGGAATGCCGTTCTCGAAGCCGGACCAGACAGACATCAGCAGGTCACCGGTGATGGCGCGCTCGCGCATGTTGTCACGCTGGCTCGGCTTGGCAAACAGAGCGACGCCGATCTCTTTCCACATTTCCTTGACCAGCTCCAGGGCGTCATCCTGGACTTGTTCCTCGCCAGCGGTCTCCACGATAATTTCCAGCGGACGGCCATCGGACATCAGACGAATGCCGTTTCCGTTGCGCTTGGTGAGGCCGATTTCGTCCAGAAGCGCGTTCGCCTGTTCCGGATCGTATTCCGCCCACTTGGTGGTGAACTCGGCCTTGTAAAGCGGGCTGGACGCCAGAACCGTGTCGTTGCCCGGTGTTCCCAGCCCGAAGAACAGGACCCGGTTGAGCAGGTTGCGGTCGATCCCGAGCGACAGGGCATGACGGAACTTCGTGTTGCGCATCAGTTCACGCCAGACCGGATCCTTGACCGTCAGGTTCGGCAGGATCGAGATCTCCGCACCCTTGGTGTTGGACCAGAGCGCGGTGACATAGTCATTGTCCTTTTCGCCCTTCTTCAGGACGGTAATGTCGGCGAAGTTGAGGTTACGTGCCTGCAGGTTGCTTTCACCAGCCTGTGCCTTGGCCGGGATCAGCTTGCCGTCGGCAACCGTCATGATGATTTCGTCGACATATGGAAGCTGCTGACCGGTGCTGTCGACCCGGTGATAGTATGGATTGCGTTCCAGAACGAAGCGCAGGTCGCTGTCATCGCGGTTGCGCACCCAAGGCTGCAACGACGGCATGTCGACGTTCTGCGCGTTGTACATGTCGTCTTTTTTGTTATGGAGCGGTGCCCAGTCCCGCGCCTTCACCTTTGCAGCTTCCTTGGCGATCACATCAGGATCGCCGTATTTCTCGTGGAACTGCTTCAGATAGTGGGCTGGCCGATAGATGAACGGCGGACGGGACTTTGCCAGTTCCGGCAGGAACAGCGGGTTCGGCGTATCCCAGGTAAAGCGGACGGTGGTTTCGTCCAGGACCTCGAACTTGGGGCCTTTGCCGTTGGCCAGCAGGTACGGCGGCAGACCTGACGGGGTCAGGCTTTCGTTGCTGACAATGTCCTCGAAAAAGTAGCGGAAATCCTCGGCACCGAAGGGATGGCCATCAGACCACTTGTGGCCGGCGCGCGTGTGAAGCGTGAAAATGCGGCCATCTTCAACATCGACGTTCGCCAGGATATCGGGAACCAGTTCCAGTTGCTCGTTGTAGCCAACGAGGCGGGCATAGCCCCAAACGTTGATCAGTCGGACATCCTTTGCCCGGCCGATCAGGGTGTCGATCTTGCCTCCCGGCTTGCCGACGGTTCGACCCTTGGCTTCAAGATCAACGATCAGAGGGTCGGAGGGAACCCGTTCCGCCACAGGTGGCAGAGACGGATCAAGGCCCGGTGTTTCCTTCAGCTCCAACGCGGCCAGTGGCCCCGCTATCAGAGCGACGGTCAGGAAAAGACCGGCCCTTACGGAATTCAAAAACTTCATGCTGCAGTCCCCTCAAGCGCCCCGGCATTCTTCAGGCCAGGTGCGCAGACAAAGTGATCCGGTTCCATTTCCACCAGCGACGGCGCCTGGCCATCGGTCAATCGGAAAGGTTCCGGCCAAGATTGCGGCTCCGATGCTCTGTTGGCATCTAGGGCGGCAAAATCCAGTGGTGCCGACAGGTCCGGCTCGGGCACGGCCGAAAGCAGTGCTTTCGTGTATGGGTGCAGCGGATTGCCGACGACAGTTCGTGTTTCGCCCATCTCAACCAGTCGTCCACGGCACATGACCGCGATCCGGTCGGCAACATAGTCGACGACAGCCAGGTTGTGGCTGACAAAGAGATAGGTCAGGTTCAGGTCGCGCTTGAGATCCTGCAGAAGGTTCAGGATCTGCGCCTGTACCGAGACGTCGAGCGCCGAGGTCGGTTCGTCGCACAACAGGAATTCCGGGTTCAGCGCGAGAGCTCGAGCGATCCCGATGCGCTGGCGCTGACCGCCGGAGAACGAATGCGGATAGCGGCGCAGGAAACGCGGGTCGAGCCCCACCAGGTTCATCAGATTGCGTGCGCGCTCGGCCCGCTCCTGAGGGGTGCCGATGCCGTGCACCTCAAGAGGTTCCATCAGTGTGTCGTTGATGGTCATGCGCGGGTTGAGCGAGGAGAACGGGTCCTGGAAAATAAGCTGCACGCGGCGGCGATAGTCCATCAGTTCCGCGCCCTTGAGCTTGGAGATGTCTTCCAGCCCCTTGCCGCGATTGTAGAGGACATTGCCGCCCTCGATACCGATTGCCCTCAGGATGGCCTTTGCCGCGGTGGTCTTGCCGGAACCCGATTCCCCTACGAGACCGAGACACTCGCCGCGGCGGATCGTCAGGTTGATGCTGTCTAGCGCGGTCATGGTCTTGACCTTGCCACCAAGGAAAGACCCCTTGCGCAAGGTGAACCGTTTGGTGACATCGCGCATTTCGACCAGGGGCTCGCCCGGCTTGACATCGCAATGCGGGCGATTGGCCGTCAGTTCCTCCGAGCGGACCTTGATGGGCCGGATCGGCACCAGCCGCTCGTCCCGGTCCATGTGGAAGCTCGGGACCGCGTTGAGCAGAGCCTTCAGATAGTCGTGCTTGGGATTGGAGAAGAGCTGCTGCGCAGTGCCCTTTTCCATGATGCGGCCATGATAGATCACCGCGATTTCATCGGCCATGTTGGCGACCACGCCAAAGTCGTGGGTGATCATAAGGACGGACATGCGCAGTTCGGCCTGAACTTCGCGAATGAGTTTCAGGATTTCCGCCTGAATTGTGACGTCGAGCGCGGTGGTAGGCTCGTCCGCGATCAGCAGCGCGGGGCGGCAGATCATGGCCATCGCGATCATCGCGCGCTGGCGCAGCCCGCCTGAGAGTTCGAACGGATAGGTGTCGAGAGCGCGCTCGGGATCGGGGAACTGGACCAGGCTCAGCATGGTCTTCGTCAGTTCGCGTGCCTCGGCGCTGGAAACATTGCGGTGAAGAAGTGCGGCTTCGCCGATCTGGTCGCCGATGGTATACAGCGGCGACAGCGACGTCATCGGCTCCTGGAAAATGATCGCAACCCGGTTGCCGCGCAGGTGCCGCATCTGCGGTCCCTTGCGCTCAAGCGCAGCGATATCGACAGGCGGCTCCGCGCCGGTCGGATCCGCCAGGATCACTTTCCCGGATGTAATGGATGCAGCCTGGGGCAGAAGACCCATGATCGTCTGCGATATGACCGTCTTGCCCGACCCGGATTCGCCCACCAGCGCGACAGTCCGGTTCTCGGGTACGACAAATGACACATTGTCGACCGCCCGGACCTGACCTTCCGCCGTATTAAAATCAACCGTCAGTCCCTCAATCGAGAGAACATTCACCGCGCATTTCCTCCCAGGCAAGGATTGTCTGACAGAGGCTTACTAAGCCCTCATTGCATTTGAAAGACAACCAAATTCGCCAGTGGATAGCAATGCAGGATTCATGAAAACAAACTGTGATGTTCGTCACAGTTTGCAAGAGCAGACCCGTTCCGCCACTCGATTAACGGGTGCAACCGAACGTTAAACTGCAATTGTCGAACGAACCCGAATTCTTTTTTTCTGCGTTCATCTGAACACGAAACAGACTAGCTGGAAGCCTGGCGGGCGATCCAACGGTCCGGAAGGAATCACTCCGCGGCAGACACCGGCCGCTCCACGGGCCTGTGTACAGGCTTTGACTGCGGAAAGGGATCGAGCCAATAGACTTCCATCTGCCCGCTTCGGCCGCGCAAGTGATGCGCGCCGACCGGCCGCTGGTGCCGCTCACCAGGCAGATGCGCAACGGTGTCCGCACTCGCCAGGATGACGACTTCCGGGTTTTCGGGAACTTCCTTGCCAAGCGTCTGCAGGCGTTCGGCCGCGTTCACGGTGTCGCCGACAACGGTATAGTTCCAGCGATCAAGCGCGCCGACATTGCCGACAACCGCCGGGCCGGTGTGAATACCGATCCGAAGCGCCATCTGCGGACGCCCCTGGGTGACCGCGTTCAGATTCGACTGATGCAGCGCGGCTGCAATCCGGCGTGCGGTTCTGACAGCAGCCTCCGCATGGTCCGGGCGGGCATCAGGCGCGCCCCAGAAGGCCAGCATGCCATCCCCCAGGAATTTGTCGACCGTGCCGCCCTCGCCTTCGACAGCCTCGACCAGGATGGCGAAATGGTCATTCAGCAGGCTGGCGGTTTCTTCCGCACTCAGGTGCTCGGACAAGGCCGTGAACCCGACAATATCGGTAAAGAGGATCGTGAGTTCGGCACCACGCGCCTGTGCAGCATTCCCGCCTCCCAATCGCATCAGCTTGATGAAGAGCGAGCGCGGCACATAGGTGTTCATCGCCTTGAGGCCTTCAACCATGGAATTGAAGGCGAGCGCCACCTGATCGATCTCCGCAACGCGGCTGCGCGGCAGGGGCTCTACTTCGTTAAGAGACAGGCTGCCGATACGCTTGGACTGAACTGCAAGGTACCGTAACGGGCGGGCGACGCGCCGCCCCATCCAGAATGCGATCAGCACCGACACAACCAACGCGCCGAAGCCGACGAACATGGAACCCGCAAGACGCCGCAGCTCCCGGGAGACCGTCGCGCTGAGGTAATACTGCCCGACAGTCCAGGGCCGGTCGCTGAAACCATCCAGCTGGGCCTTCATGACGATATATTCTTCGTTGTTTGCATCAACGGTGGAGACGTCGATGCCGAGTTCCGCGGCTTTCTTGAATTCGTCCAGCTTTTCTTCATTTACCATGGCAGCCAGAACGGGGTCGCCGATGGTCTGCCAGGAGCCCGGCAACTTGTCCTGAATGCTGCCGCCGGTCTGGAGCCAGGGAGCGTCCGAATGCAGGATCACCTGATCGCCGTCCGCGATGATGAAGACGGTGTTGTCGCCGCCCTCGTCCTGCGCAGAAACGATGTGGGCAAGTTCTTCCATGGACGTCGCAGCCGTCAGCATGCCGGCAACCTTGCCGTCCCGCACCAACGGCACCGAAACATTCGCGAAAAGACCGACCTCGTGTTTGACGAGCGGGCCCCAGGTCGGCGGACTGTCGGCGCTCAATTGCGGCATTTCCTGCATGTTCATGCCGGGTGGCGGTGCGTCGGTTTCAATCCGCCACAGTTTGCCGGTCGGTGCCCGATAGATCCCCAGCTTGCTTCTGTCGGTCGAAGTCACCACCAGTGTGGTGATGTCGTGATTGGATTTCAGCGCGATCGAGAGATCCTGCAGCGTCCTTTCCGTATCGTCGAAGCCGAGCGTGCCGTCGTCGAAATAGGGCTTCAGGCCGATGATCGCGTTTTCGACAGACACGAAATGCGTCCGCAACTGCGTCTCGAGCGCCTGGGTGCTCAGGATCGTCTTGTCGTTCAGCAGGGAAAACGTGTTGCGAAAGTTGGCCGAGACAGACAAGCCCAGCACAAGACCGATCGCAATCGCAACAAACGCACCGAACCCCAGCCCGACGATAGTCGTCAGGGGCAGCATTATGCGCCGGCCGGTGCGTTTCGATATTTTCATTGGGCGGTGACCCTTGTTGCGAACAGGCAGCTTACCTGCATGACGGTTTCCGTCAAATTAAGGCAAGCTTTCGACTTTCCACCGCAAAGGACTGCCACCGCGATGTCTTTTGCCTTTAGCCGGTCAATCGACGCAGGGCCAGTTCCTGCAGCAAGATAATGGTTTTTGCGTCCATGATTTCACCGGAGCGGATCATCTCGAGCGCCTGGTCGAGGGGAACGTGCATCACCTCGATATCTTCGCCCTCGGTTTCCTTACCGCCACCTTCGGCGACCTTGTCCTTCAGATGGTATGTCCCGCGGAAGAATGCCACATATTCGGTTACGGATCCCGGACTGCTGAAAGCATCGAAGAGATGTTCCAGGTCCGAAACCTCAAATCCTGTTTCCTCGATCAGCTCCGCCCGCATGCGATCCTCCGGATGCGCACCTTCCAGAAGACCGGCGGGTGCTTCGATCAACATCGGGTCTCGGCCGGCAGCCCAGACTGGCAGCCGGAACTGGCGCGTCAGCAGCACGCAATTGCGTTCCGGATCGTAGAGCAGGCAGGTTGCGCCATGCCCTCTGTCGTAGACTTCACGCACCTGCTCCTGCCAGTCGCCGTCCCGGCGCCTGTACTCGATCCGGTGGCGGGTCAGCGTTCCCCAGGAATTGGACAGAACTTCGCTATCGGAGACCTTGAGGTAATCCGGGGTGCTCATGGCAGTGCTTTCTTCGTTCAGGAGTTCGGGTCAGACGTGATGCCCAGTTCCTTCAGGATTTCTTCCGTGTGCTCGCCAAGTGCCGGTGCGGCGCGGTCCAGCACGAGTGTCCCGTTCCGAAACCTGATGGGCGTGCGGACGGAGGCAACGGAGCCGCCTTCGACACCGGTCGCCGGCAGGTCGACCTTCATATCCCGGTGCAACACCTGTTTGTCGTTGAAGACATCTTCCACGGAATTGATCGGTCCGGCCGGAACACCCTCGCCTTCAAGCGCGGCCAGGAGATCGTCGCGGGCTCTCGTCGACGTTTCCGCCGTCAGGATCGGCACAAGGTCCGAGCGGGCGGCAACCCGCGCTGCGTTGGTGGCGTAGCGGGGATTGTCGGCAAGTTCCGGCAGGCCAAGAACAGCACAAAGGCGCCTGAACTGGCCATCATTGCCAACCGCGATGATCAGATGCCCGTCGCTGGCCGGAAAGACCTGATAGGGAACGATGTTGGGATGCGCATTGCCCAGTCGTTTCGGCGCCTTGCCCGAAACAAAGTAATTGAGCGCCTGATTGGCCAGCACACCGACCTGTGCATCGAGCAATGCCATGTCGACCCATTCGCCTTCGCCGGTTTCGTCGCGGCGGCGCAAGGCGGCAAGAACGCCGATGACACCGTAAAGCCCGGTAAAGATATCCGCGAACGCCACCCCGATTTTCTGCGGGTCGCCTTCCGGGTCCCCGGTCAGATCCATGATGCCGCCCATGCCCTGGATCATGAAATCATAGCCGGCCCGATGAGCGTAGGGCCCGTCTTGGCCGAACCCGGTGATCGAACAATAGATCAGCTTCGGATTGACCTTGGAAAGGCTGTCGTAGTCGAGGCCGTATTTGGCGAGCCCACCGACCTTGAAGTTCTCGACCAGAATGTCAGCATCCGCCACCAGGCGGCGAACGAGGTCCTGACCTTCCTGTGTGCGAAAGTCGACCGCAATGGAACGCTTGCCGCGGTTACAGGCATGAAAATAGGCGGCATCCCGGTCCGCGCCCGCCTCGTCCTTGACGAATGGCGGTCCCCAGCCCCGGGTATCATCGCCTTGCGGGCTTTCCACCTTGATGACGTCTGCCCCCAGGTCCGCTAGGGTCTGGCCCGTCCAGGGCCCGGCCAGAATGCGGGCCAGTTCGACAACCTTGATGCCTTTGAGCGG
Source organism: Labrenzia sp. C1B70 (assembly GCF_000475395.1). Taxonomy (NCBI): domain Bacteria; kingdom Pseudomonadati; phylum Pseudomonadota; class Alphaproteobacteria; order Hyphomicrobiales; family Stappiaceae; genus Labrenzia; species Labrenzia sp. C1B70. The sequence continues at coordinate 83,088 of NZ_AXCE01000045.1, read as the reverse complement.
CGCGGTCATGTGTCTCTTCCTGAATAGTGCCGACGGTCAGGCTTCTGATGTCTTGCGATAGATATGATAGCGACCCCGGTGAATGCCATCCGGCTTTTTCAGGGTCTCGTAATTCGGCAGGTTGAGTTCGAGCGCGCACAGGATAATTCCGCCAACGGCCATGTGGGCATCTATTGAAGGAGCCAGCCAGGAAGCTGTCGCAAGGTCATTTGTAGGATCAGCCGAACCGATGTCGATATGGGCGAACGACGCCTTCGCCCCGATCCGCGGCCCGCAGAAAACAAGCGTGTCGCGAATGTTGCCGAGGATCATGTGATGCGCGTCCGGAGCGCAGCTCGGGTGGCAGTCCATGGCGAAATCGAATACGAAAATTTCCTTGTTCGGATAAATCTCGCGCAAGTGGTCATAGGTTCTGCCATTGCCCAACCCGAGTTCCAGGATAGGTCCGTCGACTTCGTTGACCTTGTCGACCAGAAATTCGAGCAATGTTTTCTGGGATGTCATTCGACGAATAAAACTGTCCAAACGGCTCATTAAAAAATTCCCTGCAACTTACGACGCTCCTGACATAGACAATGCCCCGGCTGCCGTCAAAACCTCCCGTCCGTATTTAGGTGTTATCAAAGGCTGACGGAATACCAGCCCTTGCGGAAGGTCAAACAGGACTTTGCCGTAATCTGCGATCATGCTAACGCCTTAGCTCATCCTCACATTTCCATGAGGGTGCGGTTGCGGCCTCCAAAAAGGGCCTTTCGGCCAGGCACAGGCGGGCAATTGCGCCTAACATCAGCAGGAGAATTCGATGCGTTCAGAAACGGCGCCGGCCATACGGCTGGAAGACTATCAACCGCCACTTTATCGCATCGACAAGGTCGCCCTGAACGTTGAACTCGCCCCGGGCGCAACCCGCGTGACCGCGACGCTTGAGGTCAGCAGGCAACCGGGAACAGAGGCCGGCGCCCCGCTTGTGCTGGATGGTGACGAATTGTCACTTGCGGGCATCAAGCTGAACGGCGAAGCGCTTGCCGAGACTGCCTATGCAGCGACAGCCGATCGTCTCGAACTTGCCTCACCGCCTGCCGATCCGTTCGAGCTGACACTCGTGACCGAACTCGATCCGGACGCGAACACGAAGCTGATGGGGCTCTACCGCTCCTCGGCAACCTATTGCACCCAATGCGAGGCCGAGGGCTTTCGCAGGATTACCTATTTTCTGGACCGACCGGATGTCCTTGCCGTTTACACGACACGTCTGGAGGCCTCGAAGAAAGACTGCCCCGTTCTCCTGGCCAACGGCAATCTGACGGAGACAGGGGATATCGACGGCACCGGCAGGCATTATGCCGTGTGGCACGACCCGCACCCCAAACCGGCCTATCTGTTCGCACTGGTAGCGGGCGATCTCGCCGAAGTTCCGGACACGTTCACCACCATGTCCGGCAAGGAGGTCGCACTCAACATCTACGTCGAGCATGGCAAGGAGAGCCTGTGTGACTGGGCCATGGATTCCCTGAAGAGGTCCATGCGCTGGGACGAGGAAGTGTTTGGCCGCGAATACGATCTGGAGGTGTTCAACATCGTCGCCGTGTCGGACTTCAACATGGGCGCGATGGAAAACAAGGGCCTCAATATCTTCAACGACAAGTACGTTCTGGCCGACCCGGAAACGGCAACCGACCAGGATTATGCCAATATTGAAGCCGTGATCGCACACGAATACTTCCACAACTGGACCGGAAACCGCATCACCTGCCGGGACTGGTTCCAGCTGTGCCTGAAGGAAGGCCTGACGGTGTTCCGCGACCAGGAGTTTTCGTCCGACATGCGCTCGCGCGCGGTCAAGCGCATTGCCGATGTGCGCTTGCTGAAGTCGCATCAGTTTCCGGAGGATGCAGGCCCGCTCGCACACCCCGTGCGTCCGCGAACCTATCATGAAATCAATAACTTCTATACGGCGACTGTCTATGAAAAAGGCGCCGAGGTTGTTCGCATGCTGCAGACGCTTTTGGGCGAACAGAAGTTCCGGGCCGGACTGGACCTCTATTTCGACCGCCATGACGGCGAAGCAACCACAATCGAGGCATTCCTTTCCTGCTTCGAGGAAGCATCGTCCACCGATCTTGAACAGTTTTCGCTCTGGTACGAGCAGGCAGGAACACCAGTCGTGTCGGTGGAAACGGAATATGATCCCGACCGCAAGTCCTTCACCGTTTCATTGTCCCAGGAAATCCCGCCCATTGCCGGCCAGAAGTCCAGCAAACCGGCAGTCATCCCGCTTCGTTTCGGGTTGATCGGCCCGAATGGCGAGGACATGGAAACAGGCTCCGTGGAGGGTGCCAACGTCGCCGGCGATGTGCTTGTGCTCGACAAGGCTCACCAAGACGTCGTCTTCCACAATGTCGCCGCCGCTCCCGTTCTGTCTCTCCTGCGCGGTTTCTCCGCACCCGTTCGTCTGAACCAGCCCCTGCATTCCGAGGAACTCCTGTTTCAGGCAGCACAGGATCGGGACCCGTTCAATCGATGGCAGGCGGTGCAGACGTTGGCGATGCAGGACCTTGTGAGGCTTGCCGATCTGGTCCGTGACGGCTCGGAAGGCACGCCGTCCGAAGACGTCATCGGTGTGTTCGCGTCTGTTCTGGGTGAAACCCAGCTGGATGAAGCCCTGCGTGCGCAGGCACTCACATTGCCCAGCGAAGCGGATGTCGCACAGGAAATCGGCAAGGACGTCAACCCGGACGCCATTCACACGGCCCGTCAGATGCTGCGGCGCGCAGTTGCCGCCCGCATCGCATCTTCCCTCGTCCCGTTCATTACCGTCCAGTCCGCAGGTGGGACCTTTTCTCCGGATGCGCAGGCAGCCGGAAAACGAGCGCTCGCAAACCGTTGCCTGCATTATTACGCAGTCTCCGGCGCAGCCGATGCGACTGACCTGGTCTGGTCGCGGTTTGCCTCTGCCGACAACATGACTGACCGCCTCGCGGCCCTCACCCTTCTGGTACACGACCATATGCCACGTGAAGAGGAAGCGCTTGCAGCTTACCGCGAGCGGCACACGGACAGCTCTCTGGCCATGGACAAGTGGTTCATGACCCAGGCCACCGCACCCGGCAACGAAACGCTGGACCGGGTCAAGGCATTGATGTCGGACCCATCCTACGATGCCGGCAACCCAAACCGTGTCCGCTCGCTGCTGCAATCCTTTGCCACCGGCAACCCGACACAATTTGCCCGGATGGATGGTGCCGGATTTGAACTGATCGCCGAATCAGTTCTGGAGATCGACAAGCGAAATCCACAAGTGGCATCGAGACTTCTGACGAGCTTCCGCTCGTGGCGCGCACTTGACCCACAAAGAAGTGCCCTTGCTGAATCTGCCCTCTTGAGGATTTCAGCATGCGAAAATCTGTCGAGAGACAGCCGTGACATCGTCGACAGAACCTTGCAGTAGTCTGCAATACTGAGAAAGGTTAACGAAAGAACGGAAAATCCGGATTTGCGTTAACCATTTTATTCTTTGACGGGTCTGGACAAAAACAGACGTTTTGATTCAAATGGAAGTGATTCGGGGCACCCCCGACGCGGCGGTTTTTGAGGCACACTTCCTATGGCGAGAGCATTAGCTGGCGACGCATCTGCGCGGCGCGGCGAGAAGGAGTCTGAGTGGGAGACAGACGCAGGCACAAAACGCCTGCCTCTGCGCACCCTCCTCGGCGCTCTGGCCGAAAGCCTGGCCCGCTCCGATAGCCTGATGCGACGCCTCATTCCCGGCCTCGCCATCATCTTCATCGTCATACTCGCCCTGTTCCGCACCGGCGACCTTGTCAGCGATTACACCCGGACCCAGGAAAACGCCCAGGTTACGCTCAGCCTGATGGCAACTGTCGTCGCCAGCGGCCTGATGTCGTCGGAAAACGATCTGCCTGAAACGGGCTACCGGACGACGTTGAAACGTATCCTTGCCGACAGTCTGCCCACAGGGGCGACCAGCAAAGGCCGCATTTATCTCGTTGCGGACCAATCCGGCACCATCGTTGCCTCGGCACCGCTCCAGCCATCGCTTGAAAGCCGGCCGATCAGCGACCTGCTCGGCCCGTCACAGCCGCTCATGGTGTTTGGCGCCCGTGCCGGCGTGATGCCGGTTGCCACCAACCTTGGTACAGGCCGGGGCCAAGAACAGGTTCTCGCAACGGTTCATCACCTCGACGGCCGCCTCGGAATGGTGGCGGTGCTGCAGCCGGAAAACGAGATCTTCAGCCAGTGGCGGGATGACCTTTCGGCAAATGTGACGCTCTTCGTCGGAACTTCGCTGGTGCTGCTTGCGGTCATCTACGGCTTCTTCAGTCAGGCGACCCGCGCGGAAGCGGCCGACGACATGTATGCGGCAACCCGTGCCCGCATCGACACCGCCCTCACCCACGGCCGTTGCGGACTGTTCGACTGGGATCTGTCACGCGGCAGAATGTTCTGGTCGTCTTCGCTGTACGAGCTGCTCGGACGCGAACCCAAGGACGATATTCTCAGCTTTGCCGATGTCGCAGACATCACCCATCCCGATGACATCGACCTTCTGGGCCTTGCCGAGCACCTGCTGGAAAGCGGTGAAACCCTGGTCGATGAGACCTTCCGCATGCGCCACGCCGACGGAAGCTGGATTTGGCTTCGCGCCCGCGGTGAAATCCAGTCGGAACCCGGCCGTGCCGAGCCGCACCTCATCGGTATCTGCATCGACATTACCGAGCAGCACGAGCTTGCCGAACAAAGCCGTATGGCAGATCTTCGCCTACGTGATGCGATCGAGACAATCTCGGAAGCTTTCGTTCTGTGGAATGCCCGAAACGAGCTTGTGATCTGCAATTCCAACTATCAGTCGCTGCACAGCCTGCCGAACGCCGTGATCAAGCCTGGCACACCCTACAAGGACGTGATGGCAGCTGCCTCCAATGCCGAAGTAGCACCGCAACCGGTCACTCTTCGCCAGCGTGGCGGCGCTCCTGATGGCTCCTACGAAGCGCAACTGGAAGACGGTCGTTGGCTGCAGATTTCCGAGCGGCGCACCAAAGACGGCGGTTTCGTGTCTGTCGGGACCGACATTACCCCGCTCAAGAAACACGAAGAAAAGCTGATCGACTCCGAAAAGCGGCTTAGGGCAACCGTTTCCGATCTCCAGAAGTCCCGCCAGACCCTTGAGGTTCAGGCCCGGCAGCTGGTGGAAATGGCAGAGAAGTACCAGGAAGAGAAAACCCGGGCGGAAGCCGCCAACAAGGCCAAGTCCGAATTCCTGGCCAATATATCTCATGAACTGAGAACGCCGCTCAACGCCATCATCGGCTTCTCCGACATCATGACGCAGGAAATGTTCGGCCCCGTCGGCACCGACAGGTATTCCGACTACTGCAAGGATATCTATTCTTCCGGCACTTACCTGCTGAACGTGATCAACGACATCCTCGACATGTCCAAGATCGAAGCCGGTCGCATGAGTATCGAGACCGAAACGGTCAATGCGTCGGAGTCGGCCGAAGATGCCAGCCGGATCGTCACGGGAGCTGCGACCGAGAAGAACATCACCGTCACCACCGATGTCGTTGAAAACGTCTCGGTGCACGCAGACAAGCGGGCGCTCAAACAGATCCTGCTGAACCTGCTGGCCAATGCGGTGAAGTTCACGCCGGACAATGGCACCGTTACGCTCAGGGCACGGCCGCGCGGAGACAAGCTGCATTTCGAAGTGATCGACACAGGCATCGGAATTTCGGAGCGCGATATAGAACGCCTCGCTCAACCCTTCGTGCAGGTGGAAAACCAGTTCACCAAGACCCACCAGGGCTCGGGCCTCGGTCTAGCCATCGCCCGCTCGCTGGTTGAACTTCATGGTGGAGCGCTGGCAATCAAGTCGGAAGTCAAGAAAGGCACCACTGTCAGCTTCACCTTGCCGCTTGCGGACAAGGAAGCCGCCTGAAGGGCTTTACCCTCCAGGCGAGCCAGGTTGTCCGTAGCCCTAAAGCACAGCAGATCAGTCGTTGCCGCTTGTTGTTGCCAGCTCGCTCAGGATGTCGAGCGATCGGGTCCACAGCAATGCGCCGCCTTCCTCCGGAAAAAACCGGCGGCTTGCATTGGGCAATCTGCCTGCGAGTGAAAGACCGAAGTCCGGTGAATGAACCGGGCTGCCATCCTTGCCGCCGTACCAAAGCGAGACCGGGCAGTTGATCATGCCAAGGTCGATACTCCAGGGCCTGAGCGCTGCGAGCGTATCAAGGACGTATCCTTTCGGTCCCTGCCTGAAGCCTTCCCGAAGGGCGTGCCTGTAGGCCGCGGCGAAAGGTTCGACGCCATATACCGACCGGTCTTCCGGTGAGCTCATCGACAGTACCAGGTCGTAGAAGCCATCCGGCTCGGCGAAGCCTTCAAGCATGGCAGAAAACCCTGCCGGGTCTTCCTGTGCATGCCGGGTCATATCCCTCACCTGATCCGGCAAACCATCAGCGAATTCCGGACGGTAGAGTTCATCCTGACCGGAGACGATCGCAAGGGAGCTTGCAGTTCCCGACGCTGCAGCGGCGAAAGCAAAGGGCGCTCCTTGCGAAAAGGCGACCACTGGGATGCTGACAAGGCCAAGGTTCGCAACAAGTTCGCCAACGTCACGCGCGACACTTGCCAGTGACTTGTCAGGATCGGGCGATGAAGCGCCGAGGCCAGGCCTGTCCGGTGCAATCAATCGAAGGTTTAGCTTTTCGAGATGTTCCAGGCCAAAGCCAAGTGTGCCGGCCATGCCGGCGCCTGTCAGAAACAGAACCGGAGTGCCTGTGACCGGGCCCCATTCAGACCAAGCAAACACACGGTTGCCGGCCAGCGCAATACGGTCGCTCCGGTCCGGACGACGGACCGTTTCGTCGAATGAATAAGTCATGAGGTTTCTCAGAGTATGGGAAAGGGTTCGCTCAAGAGAGCGCGAATGATTTGAAATCGGCCGCCGGCGCGGTCCTTCCCTATCCCAATGGAAACAGCTTGGCAATCCGGGTCAAGTGTTGACCGTTTCAACCTCGCCAATCAGCCGCACAAACGTCTCGCGCACCTTCACCTGAAGGTCTGCGAGCTCTGCTTCCAACCGGGTGAACGTCGGACTGCCGGAGGCCTGAACCAGGAGATCCAGCACCCCGCGGGGTGCTTCTGCCGGCACGAACTTGCCGGAAAGAGCCAGCCGCAACACCTGGGTCAGACGATGGTAAAGCCTGAGAGCTTCCAGCAACAGCCCTGCGTCGCCCAGGGTCAGGAAGCCGGCGTCGCGGGCCAGTTCCAAAGCCTGCTCCGTGCTTTGCGCCAGGATTTCCGGGTTTTCCTGAGCGTGTGCAAGCTGCAGAAACTGGGCAAGAAACTCGATATCGACCAGACCGCCGGCCACCTGTTTCAGATCCCAGACATCCTTGGTGCCTTTTTCCTTCTCGATCCGGGCACGCATGGTGCGAACATCGTCGGCCAGCTTCGTCAGATCACGCGTCTGCACCAACGTGCCACAGATGCTGTCGACGATCTTCTGCTTGAACTCAGGCGTCGTGGACGCAATCACCCGTCCACGCGTCAGAGCCATATGCTCCCAGGTCCAGGCCTCTTTCTGCTGATAGGCTATGAAGCCGTCGAGATTGGTCGCGAGCGGACCTGCATTGCCGGACGGACGAAGCCGGAAATCAACCTCGTAAAGCGAGCCTTCGGCCGTCGGTGCGCTGAGGGCCGTGACCAGTCGCTGGGTCAGACGGGTGTAATACTGGGTGATCGCAAGTGGCCGCTTGCCATCAGACTGCTTGACGTCTTCCGGAGCTTCGTAAAGAAGAATCAGGTCCAGATCGGAGGCTGCCGTCATTTCGCGCCCCCCAAGCTTGCCCATCGCCAGGACCGCGATATTGCCCCCCGGCACCGTGCCGTTGCTTTCGCCGACATGCACGATCACCTGCTTCAGGATCCGGTCGACGACAACTTCGGCCAGCCGTGCCAGTGCAAACCCTACCCGGTCGGCGGACAAGGTATCTGAAATCATCCGCAGACCGATCAGGAACTGCTGCTCCTGGGTAAATATCCGCGCCCTGTCCAGTGCTTCCTCATAAAAGCGGGCCTGAGACAGGGTTCTGTCGAGCCCGGCGCGGAACTCCTCGACGCTCGGCATGGCGCCGAAAAACGCCGGATCGAGGACTGCATCCAACACATGAACCCGCTTGGAAACCGTTTCGGCCATGCGTGGCGCAGCGCCCATGGTGGTTGCCAGCAACGTCAGGAGCTGTGGATTGGACCTCAGCAGCGAGAACAGCTGCACGCCCGCTGGAAGCTTGGCCAGAAAGTTGTCGAACGCCCGCAGGGCAGCGTCTGCGTTGTCCGTGGCCGCCAGCGCACTGAGAAGCGCAGGATGCATTTCGGTCAGCCGCTCGCGCGCCTTGGTCGAACGGGTGCACGGATAGCGGCCGAAATGCCAGGCCTTGACGATCGCGGCAGCTTCCGCAGGCTGCTTGAAACCAAGACCGGCAAGCGTCTCCAGGGTACCGGGATCGTGGTCATCGCCGGTAAAGACCAGATTGCCCAGCTCGGACGACAGTGCCGGTTCATCTTCGAACAGTTCGGCATAGTGGTGCTGAACCGTTCGCAAGTGGTCGAGCAGTGCCGTTTCAAAGGCTGCAAGCGTGTCGTAACCCATCAGCGCGGAAACCCGCTTCATGCCGTCTTCATCCTTCGGCAGAAGCTGGGTCTGCTCGTCGTTCAGCATCTGGATGCGATGCTCGACATTGCGCAGGAACCGGTAGGCGGCGGCCATTTCGTCGCGTGTCTTGCCCTTGATCCAGTCTGCATCCACCAGAGCGTCCAGCATGTCGAGTGTGCGACGTCCGCGAAGGGCCGGGTTGCGGCCACCCGCGATCAGCTGCTGGGTCTGGACGAAGAACTCCACTTCCCGGATGCCGCCACGGCCGAGCTTGACGTTATGCCCGGCAACCGCAATGGCCCCGTGGCCCTTGTGCATATGGATCTGGCGCTTGATCGACTGCACGTCTGCAATGGCTGCAAAGTCCAGGTACTTGCGCCAGATGAACGGCACGATTTCATGCAGGAAGGATTCGCCGGCGGGAATGTCGCCCGCGCAAGGCCGCGCCTTGATAAGCGCCGCCCGTTCCCAGTTCTGCCCCAGGGATTCGTAATAGACCAGCGCAGCGGGCACCGACATGGCAAGCGGGGTCGCACCGGGATCGGGGCGCAGGCGAAGATCCGTACGGAAGACGTAACCGTCCGCGGTCCGGTCCTGCATGATCTTGACCAGGCGCCGCGTCAGTCGAACGAATTCCACCGGAGCTTCCGCTGTACCCGCCATGGGCGCCTTGGCCGGGTCGTAAAGAACGATCAGATCGATATCGGACGAATAGTTCAGCTCGTTTGCGCCGTGCTTGCCCATGGCAAGGACGATGAGGCCGCTATCGACTTCCGGCTTCTCCAAGTCATGAGGTGCGAACTTGTTCAGACGGACCAGATCGCCGAGGCAGAACCTGATTGCCGCTGTCAGCGCGGCGTCGGCAAACCCGGCCAGGGCACCGGTAACGCGGTTCAGACCGATCGCACCGGAGATATCTGCGAGGCCAAGCGTCAAGGCGAGATCGTGTTTGAAGTGGCGCAAGGTCCGCATGATACCGGCCTCGTCCTCCGCCCGCGCTTCTCGGGCGGCAGACAGCAGGTTTTCAAGACGGCTTTCCGGCGCTTCCTGCAGCAAGCGAAGGAGACGCGGTGGATCGGCAAGCATCAGATCGCGCAGATAGGGCGAGTTTCCAATGACCCCGATCAGGAAACCTTCCAGGTCCGGTTTTTCGTGCAGAAGAGCGTTGAGGGCCTCGCCGGCTTCGGCATGAGCCAGAAGATCTTTCAGGAACAGGGCTGCATGATCGGGATCCGGTGCCGTTGGGACCACCGCGATCCGGTCGGCCAGAACGCCCGCGCCACCGTCCTGGTCAGTTCCCTTCTCCCGTTTGCCCGGCTGTGCCGCCTTGTTCATGCCCGCTCCTGCTGCTGTCCGGTTTCACCGGCTTGAGATCGATCCGGGCGCTCAGCCCCGGGTTCTCATTCATGAAGCGCAAGTCTCCGCCATGCAAGCGGGCAACCGCCTTGACAAGACTCAATCCAAGGCCTGTTCCAGGTTCGGAACGGCTTTCCTCCAGCCGAACGAAACGTTCCTTCACCCGGTCCTGGTCCTTTTCCGGAATGCCGGGGCCATTGTCGGTGACGCTGAGGACGATGCGGCCGTCCTCCTCCCGCCCGCCAAGGCGAATTAGCAGGTCGCCAGTTTCAGGACGACCGTATTTCAGTGCATTCTCAATGAGATTCACCAGTACCTGGCTGATGAGGTCGCGATTACAGTCTGCCTTCAGCCCTTCTGGCAAATCGGTTTCAAGCTTGCCGCCCTCATCTTCAACCAACGGCTCGTAAAGTTCGGCAACTTCGGCAACCAGCTTGTTGAGATCGGTCGGCTCCATGACGGAGGCCGGTGCCATGGATTCAACACGCGCAATACGCAGCAGCGCGTTGAATATCCTCAGGAGCTGGTCGGATTCCTCCAGTGTCGCTTCCAGGGCACCGCGGTAGCCCTCCTCCCCCTTGGCTTCCCGCAAGGCATTTTCGATCCGGGTCTGCAGGCGCGTCAGAGGCGTCTTCAGGTCATGGGCGATGTTGTCTGTCACATCCTTCATCGACTGCATCAGCAGTTCGATCCGGTCGAGCATCGTGTTGAGATTGATCGCCAGGCGATCGAATTCGTCGTCATTGCCCGCAACGGGCAGACGGCCGGAGAGCTCGCCCTGCATGATCGTGCGACTGGTGGCGGAAATCTCGTCGATGCGCTTCATCACCCTGCGGCTGACAAACAGCCAGGTGATCGCGGCCATGACCACCACGACGACCAGCCACAGGCGCAAGGCGTTGGCCAGAAGGTTGGAGAACCTGAGCTGGTCACCCAGGTCACGCCCAACCAGCAGACGGAAGCCGCCGCGAAGCTCAAACGTGCGCACCATGGCCTGCCGCTCTACGTCCTCTGCATCCTGGCCAAGGCGCGTGTAACGAACCCGGCGCAATCCACCATCGGCTTCTTCGAGAACGGTGGTCGGCAGGCGGGCAATATTCCCGACAAGCGCATTGCCGGCGAAATCGACGAGGAGATAAAGGCTGGCATCCGGGTGGCGGGACCGCCTGTCGATGGTTTCGACAAGATCGCGAACACCGCCGCGCACATAGACGTCGGCAAGGGTTTTCAGTTCTGAATCGACGGATTGAACCACCTGCTCGGACATCAGGTTGTCCGTGTTGTCCGCAATATAGAACAGCAGCACACCGGACATCACCGTGAAGACGGCAATGTAGAGCAGCGACAGCTTGAAGGCTGTGGTTCTGGTAAACCTAGTGAGCCGCGTCACGGATCGTATATCCGGCACCCCGGATGGTGTGCAGAAGTGGTGTTTCGAAACCCTTGTCGATCTTGCCGCGCAGACGGGAGATATGGACGTCGATCACGTTGGTCTGCGGATCGAAGTGATATTCCCAGACGTTTTCGAGCAACATCGTACGGGTCACCACCTGACCGGCGTTCTGCATGAGATATTCCAGAAGGCGGAATTCACGCGGCTGCAGCGGGATTTCCGTTTCGCCGCGGCGGCACGAATGCGCCATCCGGTCCAGCGTCAGGTCGCCGACGGTATAGGTGGTCTCAATCTGGCTGGCTGACTTGGGGCGTCGTGCCAGTGCCTCTATGCGGGCTTGAAGTTCGGTAAAGGCGTAAGGCTTGGGCAGGTAGTCGTCGCCACCGGCCTTCAGGCCCTTGACGCGGTCATCGACCTGACCGAGCGCCGAGAGGATCAGCACCGGTGTGTGATTACCTTCCCGGCGCAGGTCCTGAATGACCGAAAGGCCGTCCATCTTCGGCAGCATGCGGTCAACAATGAGGATGTCGTAGTCCCTGTCGAGGGCCATATCCAGCCCGGTCCGCCCATCGGCAGCCTGGTCGGCGGTGTGGCCCAGTTCACTCAAACCCTTGACGAGGTAGCTTGCAGCTTCCGGGTCGTCTTCAATGACAAGAATCCTCAACATCTCATCCTTTTAGCTTGAGTTGGCCCTAAAGAAAATGGCTGACGGCGGCGATGGATGTGAGAGTCGCCGCCGCCAGTCAGTCAGGGTTTAGCAGATAAACCCTTGGCAATGACCGGCCCGTCGGGGTTTGGGGGCAGAGGGCAGGCCGGTCTTGCCTCACAGGTCCGGTTCGGGGCAGAACCGGCCCCTGATCAGGCGAGGTTCATGGGCAGGGCCACGAACCGTGTCGTGTTGTTGCTTTCAACCCGGAAGAGAACTGCCTTGCGGCCATCCTTTTCCGCCTTGTCCAGCGCCTTCAGCACATCGGACGGGCTGTTGACCTTCATGCCGGCCACTTCCAGGATCACGTCACCGGTGTTGAGGCGTTTTTCGGCTGCCGGGCTTTCCGGGTCGATTTCGGCAATAACCACGCCGTCACCTTCCAGGCCAGCTTCGGCTTTCGTCGTCAGGACCAGGCCGAGATCATCCAGGCTGGTCTTGCTTTCACCGGCCTCCGGCTGAACGGCTGCAACCTGTTCCTGATCCTGCAGGCGGCCCAGTGTTACGGTGACGTCCTCTTTCTGGCCGTCACGCCAGACCGTGATGTCCACCTGGCTGTCGGGCTCGTAAGCCGCAATGATCTTGGACAGCTCGCGCGGGCCCTTCACTTCAGTGCCGTCAACGGCAAGGATGGTGTCGCCCGAGCGCAGGCCAGCCTTCTGTGCCGGGCTGTTTTCCTGCGCTTCCGCGACGATGGCGCCGCGGGCCTCTTCGAGGCCAAGGCTCTCCGCGATGTCATCCGTGACGTTCTGAATTTGAACGCCCAACCAGCCGCGAACGACGGTGCCGTCGTCCTTCAGCTCCATGATGACATCCTGCGCGGTCGAAGCCGGAATTGCGAAGGCGATACCGACGTTGCCACCGGACGGCGAGAAGATCGCCGCATTCACACCAATGACTTCGCCATGCATGTTGAAGGCCGGACCACCGGAGTTGCCACGGTTGACCGGAGCATCAATCTGGATGAAGTCGTCATAAGGGCCGGCGCCGATGTCGCGGCCACGTGCCGAGACGATACCAGCCGTGACGGAGCCGCCGAGACCGAACGGGTTACCGATAGCGACAGTCCATTCGCCGACCTGCGGTGCCTCCTTGGCGAAATCGACATAGGTGAACGTTTCGTCGCTTTCGACTTTCAGAAGGGCCAGATCCGTCCGTTTGTCGGCGCCGATCAGCTTGGCGTCATATTCCTTGCCGTCACGGTCGATCACGGTGAACTCGGTCCCGTTTTCGATCACGTGATGGTTGGTGACGAGGTAACCGTCATCAGAGATGAAGAAGCCGGAGCCCTGGGAAATGCCATACTGGCGCGGGGCACGGCGCTGATTTTGTTGCTGGTCACCGCCACCTTTGCCACCGAACTCGCGGAAGAAGCGCTGGAACGGATGGCCATCAGGCAGGCCCTTGAAGAAGTCTTCGAAATTGTCGTTGCCACCACCGAAGTTCATCATGCGCGGTTCTGCGGCCTGCTTGACCTGAACGCTGACAACCGCCGGGCTGACGGCAGTGACGACGTGGGAGAAGTCCAGCGGAGCCGCGGTATCGACACGGACAGCATCAGCCAGAGCCAACTGGCTCGGAACAATGGTCTGTGCCGTCAGAAGTCCGGCTGCGCCGAGCGCGACGACGCCTGCCAGCAGTTTGGCGCGACGGGAGCGCAGGGGAGAAACTGAGCGACTGTTTTGCATGTTGTCTTCCTCTTTCGAGATAAGGTTTGAAAACCATTTCCTGGACTGCTTGCGGGGAAAGCGCTCCAGGTTCGAAAGTGAAAGTAGGTGAACCAGTCTTACAGGCGCCTGTCGGCGGCATTACGGTTTTGTAAGGTTGGAAGAAATGACAGAAAACGTGAGGAAAACCGCCACGATCGGGGCACAAGTGGCAACGGTTTTTTCCGTCCCGAACATGCACAGAAGTGAAAACCGAGTGCAGGAAGCATGAAACCGCCGGCCAGCGACCCAGGCAGAGTGTTCTTTGCTTCGCGTTATGATGGGTTCGATTCGCCTGTCAGGGGAAGACGACCGGTGTATCGCCCGCCTGCCATCGGTTCCATTTCGGCATCACGGATTGGAACCGGGGCGACACTTCGAAGGCTTCCAGCCAGGCTTTCAGCGACGTCCACTCCTGGCTGTCGAACCAGCTGCGGTCCGAGTTGGCGAACTGACGAACGAAAGGCAGGATCGCAAAGTCGGCCAGCGAGGCCTTGCCGCCGAAAAGCCAGGGCGTAGCGGCGAGACGGCTGTCCAGATGCCATAGGAACTCCGCAGCACCGGCTTGCTCTGTTTCCCTGTCAGTGTCCGGATATCTCGTATCGTACTTGTAGCGATCCAGATGGCTTTTGAACGGGCCGTCGCAAACGCCGATCAATTCCAGCATGGCATCGAGATCGCCTTTTTCCGGCTCCAGCCAGTTTTCCGGGTCGGACCGGTCAAGCGCCCAGAGCATGATGTCGAGGCTTTCATCGATCACCGTTTCACCGGTTTTCAGGCAGGGTACCGTTGCCGAGGGAGAAGTTTCCAGAAATTCGGGTGCCTTGTCCCTCAGGACGATTTCCCGCAATTCGACCTGCTCGCCACTTGCGGCAATCGAGAGCCTTGCCCTGATGGCATAGGGGCAGCGGCGGAAAGAATAGAGGATCGGCATCAAGGTTGCGTTCATGCGCGTGGAATGACCCATCGGTGCCGGAAGGTCAACAGTGCCGAAATCACCTTATTGCAACAAAGCACTTGGTGGTTTTCACAGGTTATAAAGGAAATTTGGCGAAACTTATGCCGATAGGGTACGGACATGAGCGACTCGCTTCTTAAGCTTGCCAGGGACAGTTCTTCAGAGAAAAAACACGAGCTTGCCGAGCACGTGACAGGCCTGCTTGTTGCCCGCGCAGACGACCCCGGCTCCGAAGAGACGCATCTTCTGAACAACATGCTCGAGGGCGTCTACGATTCCCTTGCTCACGACGCCAAGCGCAAGATGTCCGAACGTCTTGCAGATGTGCCGTCAATGTCCTCCAAGCTTGCCGCGGCAATGGCCAGCGACGACCTGCCTGTGGCCCAGGCAGTGCTGGAACGCTCCAAGTCGCTTCGCGAGGAAGATCTGCGCAAGATCGCGGAAACCAAGGACCAGGGTTACCTTCTGGCCCTCGCCAAGCGCGACCACGTCAGCAACGATATCAGCAATATCCTGATCAAGCGCGGCAGCAGGGATGTCAAACACACGCTGGCCGCCAACCTCGGCGCCGAGATCACCATGCCGGTGTTCGAAAGCCTGGTGAAGGACATGCCCAAGCAGCTTGGTGATCGCATCCGGCACTTGCGCAAGTCGAACGAGGAGCTGCTGGAAGATCTGTTCCGTGACGACGGTGAAGTCGCTGCCGGTGCGGAACTGGTGAAAAAGCAATCCAAGATCAGCCCGAAGGCGTGGCTGATGGGCATCCGTCTCGGCAAGACGACCCTGAACAAGGCGGTCTACCAGCTGGCCCAGGAACACAATCTTCTCGATGCAGTCGCCTTGCTCTCGTTCTTCTCCGGCCTCGACATGAAATATGTCCACAATCTCATGGTCCGGTTCGATTCCACCGGCATCGCCACTGTCTGCCGGGCCACCGGTATCGGCGCGATGGAATTCCAGGCCGTGTGCAAGGAACGATGCAAGCATCTGAAGTTTCCCGAAAGCACCGGCAGCAAGTGGCTGACGAACTACCACATGCTCGATGACACCGATGCCCGCCGACTTCTGGCGCTCATGAAAATCAGGCTGAAAGCAGCCAAACACGAGAAGGCTGCCTGATCGCCCCGACCCAAGTGCGAAAATCCGTTTCGCGACAGGGCGAAAATTGAGTTTCAAAATCCAAGTCAATTCCAGATTTTTCGCCTAGAACTTGTGCAATTGCATATTTTTCAGGCGACTTCATGCACATCGATCCCAAACCGACCTTCAGAACCGCGTTCGCCCCGGCGTTGCCTTGGCCGCAACCAACCGAAGCGTTTCTGGCCATGGCGGGCGGCGCTGTCGGTATCGGCGCATGCGCCCTGATGGTGTGGTTGATGCATGCATATGGCGGCCTGCCGCTGTTTCTGATGGCGCCTCTTGGTGCGTCTGCCGTACTGGTGTTTGCCGTACCAAACAGCCCGCTTGCACAGCCTTGGTCCGCAATTCTGGGAAACACCTTGTCGGCGGTGTGTGGTGTGGTGGCGCTTGCCTTGCTGCCGTTGGAAACCGCGCCGGTTCTGGCTGTCGCGCTTGCGTTTGCCGCAATGATGCTCGGCCGGGCTCTGCATCCGCCTGGCGGAGCTGTCGCCTTGCTGATTGGCTTGTCGCCTGAGCTTCTGACAGAAACAGGCGCGCTGATGATCGTCTTCAATACAGCCGTGATGACTTGTGTACTGGTGGCATCCGGCCTGGTGTTTCATCGTTTCTCCGGTCGGAAATATCCGTTCCGGACAAGCCTTTCGCAAAGCGGGCCGCCACCAATGCGACGGCTTGGCCTGACCGAGGAAAATCTGTCGGATCTGCTGTCGAAATTTCACCAGTCGACCAACCTCGGTGCTGTCGATCTTGCCCGGCTTGTGGCCGCTGTCGAGGCAGAGTTGATACAGCCTCCCTTCGAAGGGGTAGCCTGTGCAGATGCGATCGCCCTGGAACACCTTCATGTTGCTCCAGACGCGTCTCTACAGGAAATCCTCAGCAAACTGCAGCAATCCGAAACATCCAAAGTCGCAGTCGTGAATGCTGACGGCCATCTTGCCGGTCTCATCAACCAGCGCGACCTTCTGCGCGTCCTGAGCAAAGGCTCCGGTGACGGATCGAACTTCGCCCCTCCCCTCGCTCGAGACCTCCTGCATGCTCCGGTGACGTCTTTCGACGGCACCCTGCCGCTTGGTGATGCCCTGCATGTGATGGTTCGCGATAATCTGGATCATGTTCCGGTATGCCAGGAGGGAGTGTTCGAAGGTTTTCTGACCCGCTCACTCCTGCTTGAGGCCCTGGTCTGGCCCGCAACGGACAGAAAGGCCGCCTGACGCGGTAAAAGCACAGGGACGCGAAGGGAATTTTCCTGAATGAGCCAAGATGACGACCTGCCGGGAGACCCTGTCTGCTACGCCGACATGCTGGTGGGTGGATTTGTCGTTGATCAGGAGACCTTTCGCGATGTCAGCCGGTTCCGCAAATCTGAGCGCAGCCGCCTCTATGAAAAGCGGAAGGGACTGACCAGCACGGAGCGGGCGGCAAAGACCGCTGCGCTGATCGATCAGCTTCGCCCCGTCCTTGAAGCAGTCGACTATCAGAGGATCTCGCTCTATTGGCCAATCCGTGGAGAACCGGACCTTCGCCCCCTGATGCAGGAGCTTTGCAACTCGGGCAGGACAGTTCTTCTACCCGTCGTTCTCGAAAAGCAGACCCCGCTGGTCTTTCGCCCGTGGCAGCCAGGCTGCAAGATGGTGCGAGGCCTCTGGAACATTCACGTTCCCGAAGAAGGCCCATCGCAGGTGCCCGAGGTCGTGATCGCCCCCCTGGTTGGTGTCGACGCCCACTTTTATCGCCTCGGCAATGGTGGCGGCTACTACGACCGCACGCTGGCATCGCTGCCGGCCAAACCGCTGACCATCGGGATCGGGTTCGCGTTCTGCAGTCTCAACTCCATCTTTCCAATGCCCTGGGATGTGCCAATGGACAAGGTCGTTCTGGACACCGGGCCTTTGGAAGTTGAACCGGGAAAATGACACTTGCTTCAACCAGTAGTTACCTAATGCAAATCCGTGCAGGGTCTCCCAGAGACTTTATCAAATAAAGTAAACACGCTTGAGGCACGCATAAGCGCGCAAAATGTCAGCCTTATCCTGTAATTAATACGGATGGCGCGATAGATTTATCCTTTTTTTATCCTGCGCTTTAGACAGTTGTAAACTGTCTCTGCGGTAGTCCTGTTGCAAGAAAAACGGACAGCTAAAAGATGCTCAACGACCTTCTCAATCTCGCTCAGGAAAGCACCCCGGAAAAACGCCACCAACTGGTGGAACACGTTACCGAGCTTTTTGTGCGTGGCGCGAACAGCTACCAGACAGAAGAAATCGCCCTGTTCAACACGGTGCTGGAAAGCATGCTTCCCACCATGGAGCCTGAACAGAAGAAAGCGATATCCGAACAGTTGGCGCCGATAGACGACACGTCCAACAAGGTCGCCTATGAGCTTGCCCGAGAAGAGATCGACATCGCCAGGCCGATGCTGACGTCCTCCAATGCGCTCAAGACCGAGGATATCCTGCGGCTGGCCAAGACCATGGGTCAGGGGCACCTGCTGGCGATCTCGAAACGCCAGCATCTTGAGGCCAATGTAACCGATGTCCTGCTGGAACGCGGTGAGAACCCGGTCAAGCAATCTGTTGCCGCCAACTCCGGCGCGGAATTTTCCGAATGGGGCTCTCGCCTGCTGATCAAGCTGGCGGAAAAAGACGAGAAAATCCGCGAC
This sequence comes from Labrenzia sp. C1B70, assembly GCF_000475395.1. Taxonomy (NCBI): domain Bacteria; kingdom Pseudomonadati; phylum Pseudomonadota; class Alphaproteobacteria; order Hyphomicrobiales; family Stappiaceae; genus Labrenzia; species Labrenzia sp. C1B70. The sequence continues at coordinate 64,490 of NZ_AXCE01000045.1, read as the reverse complement.
GCCATGATGGAGCGCGCGGACATTACCGAGTCCGACTACGACAAACTGATCAACCAGATGCCTGAGGCTCAGCAGGCGAAGATCCGCCAGCTGCGCAAGGAAAACGAAACCCTGATCCAGGATCTCTTCCACAAGGCCAGCAAGGTTGTTGCCAGCTCGAAGCTGGAACGCAAGGCGACCCGTATCAATGCGAAGGTCACCTTGAAGGAAATTCGGGCCGGGCAACGTTCGCTCAGCAAGGCGATCACGCAGCTGTCGCTGTCCAACAACCTGTTCGACATCTGCTTCCTGCTGGCGGAAATGGCCGGGCTGGAGCAGAAATACGTCACCAATGTCATGGTGCGTTACGATTCCACCGGTGTGGCGGTTCTTTGCCGTGCCATGGGCGTGGAAAACGCGGACTACAATGCGCTGTGCAAGGCCCGGGCGATGCACAACAAGCAGCCGCAGTCGACCGCGGAAAACTGGGCCAACGACTACCAGTCGCTGTCAGACCGTGACGCGCGCCGTCTGCTGTCCTTCATGAAGATCCGTCTGCAGACCCTGGAAGGCCAGGCGGCCTGAGGCCGCCTCCCCGCTTCCCGTCAAATTACGCCTCCGCTTTGCCGGGCGACACATCCCGAGTCACCACCGCAGCGCCCGCTTCCAGCGTGCGATGGACAGGACATTTGTCGGCGATCTCCAGGAGCCTGGTCCGCGTTGCTTCGTCAAGGTTGCCTTCCAGCGTGATCAAGCGCTCGAACCGGTCGATCTTGCCGTTCCGCGACTTCACGCTTTCCGAACACTCTTCACAATCGGCCGCGTGCACCTTCCCGTGCAGAACACGAGTGCCGATCCGTTCGATATCCAGCCCCTTGCGTTCAGCATACATGCGCAACGTCATGACCGTGCAGGCCCCGAGTGCGGCGGACAGATATCCATAGGGCGACGGGCCGCTGTCGAACCCACCGACATCCTTGGGTTCGTCGGCAATCATCCGGTGTACGCCGCTCGTGACCATGACCTGAAACTTGCCCTGGCCGGTCTCCACCACCTCAACATCATCCTTCGCTTCGTCGCCGGCCTGTTCCGCTACCGGATCGAGATAACGCCCGACCCAACCGGCAATCACACGTGCCGCATAGGCCGCGTCCTGGCTCTTTGAAAGAAGATGGTCGGCCGTATCGAGCGACACGAAGCTCTTGGGATGCTTTGCGGCAACGAAAATGCTGGTGGCGTTGTCGATACCGACAACCTCGTCGAGCGGGGCATGCATCACGAGAAGCGCCTTGCCGAGACCCGCGACCTTGTCACGAACCGACTGGGCTTCCAGATCGTCCAGGAACTCCTTGCGAATGGTAAAGTTGCGCCCTTCGAGAGAAACTTCTCCTTCGCCCTGCTTGCGGATCGTTTCTTCCACTCCCTTGAAGCTTCGGATCACGTGATCCGCGTCGGAGGGAGCGCCAATCGTCACGACGGCCCGCACTTCGGGAATGTCGGCGGCAACGGACAGAACCGCGGCCCCGCCGAGCGAATGGCCGATCAGGAGCTGTGGAGCCTGATAGTTGCGGCGCAGATAATCTGCCGCCCGCTTCAGGTCTTCGACGTTGGAGGAAAATCCGGTTGAGGCGAAATCGCCGCCGCTGCCGCCGAGGCCGGTGAAATCGAACCGGAGCACGGCAATCCCCTCTTGTGAGAGCGCACTGGCAACGTGGCGGGCGGCAGCGATATCCTTGGAGCAGGTAAAGCAGTGCGCGAACAGGGCGAAAGCCCTGATCTTGCCAGACGGCAGATCCAGCCGGGCCGCCAGACTTGCGTCGTGCGCGCCGTCAAATTCCAGTTTCAGCGGATGCTGTCCCATTCTTCTGCCTCCTTGCGGTCACTCGGCCACAGGTAAGCACACCTGCCCGTCATGCAAGTCACGCATTGGTGTGAACACAGTGACCGCAGATCTTGAACGGTATGCAGCTGGTGAGACCGAAAACGAACGGCCGGAAGTGTCAGTCGGCCTTGTCCAGCAGCGCCTGCAGCCTACGCTCCTCTTCCGCGGTCAGCTTGGGAGCGGAGACATCATTGGCAGCAGCACGATTGCGAGCACGCTTGCGCAGGGCTGCAACAATCGCAATCAGACCCGCAATGAGGGCAACGGGGCCCGCGGCCCACAGAACGATGGTATGCCAGGCGAAGCGAGGCTTCAGCAGTACGAATTCGCCATAGCGGGACACAAGGTAATCGATCACCTGCTCGTCACTGTCGCCGGCGACCAGTCGCTCGCGTACCAGGACGCGCAGATCCTTGGCCAGCGGCGCGTCGCTGTCATCGATGGACTGGTTCTGACAGACCATGCAGCGCAGTCCCGCTGACAGTGCCCGGGCACGGCCTTCCAGTACCGGATCGTCCAGAACTTCGTCGGGCGCAACGGCAAGAGCCGGTCCGGCAAGCAGGCTCACACAGAGCAGCAGGGCAAGGAATAGACGCTGTATCATCCGGTCACTCCGCCGCTGCCACACTTTGCTGACGTTTGCGGGCCGGTTTCGGAGCCCCCACGCGCAGCCGCCTGTCTGCAATGGAGAACACCGCACCGAGGGACATGATCACACAGCCAATCCAGATCAGGGTGATCAGCGGCTTGAAATAGACGCGCACGTCGACAGCGCCATCGCCGCGCCCTTCACCGAGCGAGAGATAGACCTGCGAAAACCCTGTCGTATAGATACCGGCTTCCGTTGTCGGCATCTGGCGCGCCGTGTAAATGCGCTTGGAGGGGTCAAGCTCGGCCACCAGGGTTCCACCCTGACGGATGGAGAAGTGACCGACTTCTTCAGTGTAGTTCGGACCGCGGCGCGGTGCGGCGCCTTCGAAGGTCATCTGGTATCCGGCAAGTTCGACAACATCGCCTGGACGCATTGTGAGGACACGTTCTTCCTGAAACGCGGAAGCCGTGACAATACCGAGGACAGTAAGGCCGATGCCGAAATGGGCAGTGGCCGTTCCCCAGGCAGATCCCGGCAGGCCAACAAGACGGGCAAACCCGCGCTTGAAGCCTATTTCGAAGAATTTGACACGGGTCACGATTTCGGAAATTGCACCCGCCATGACCCAGACCGCCAGCCCAACACCAAGCGGCGCCAGCACCTTGTCCATGCCCCAGGCCCAGTAAGTGACCAGTGTCAGCAACAGGGCGAGACCGAAAGCCGCATAAAGCCGCTGGCAGGCCGCCCCAAGATCAGCCCGTTTCCAGGACAGGATCGGACCGAAAGGCACTGCCAGGAGCAGCGGCACCATCAGGGGACCGAACGTCAGGTTGAAGAACGGTGCACCGACTGAAATCTTCTCGCCAGTGACGGCATCAAGCACCAGCGGATAGAGCGTGCCGACAAAGACGGCTGCACAGGCAGCGGTCAGGAACAGGTTGTTCAGCACCAGACCGCCTTCCCGGCTGATGGGTGCGAACAGCCCCCCCTGCTTCAACATCGGTGCACGCCAGGCGTAAAGGCTGAGCGATCCGCCGATGAAGATGCACAGAAGGCCGAGAATGAAGACGCCGCGGGCCGGGTCGGTGGCAAAGGCATGAACCGACGTCAGGACGCCTGAACGCACCAGGAAGGTGCCGAGAAGCGACAGCGAAAAGGTGAAGATCGCCAGCAGCACCGTCCAGACCTTCAGCGCCTCGCGCTTTTCCATGACGATTGCCGAGTGCAGCAGAGCCGTGCCCGCAAGCCAGGGCATGAAGCTGGCATTTTCGACCGGGTCCCAGAACCACCAGCCACCCCAGCCAAGTTCGTAGTAGGCCCAGTAGGAGCCCATCGCGATGCCGAGCGTGAGAAAGCACCAGGCAAGCAGTGTCCAGGGCCGCACCCATCGTGCCCAGGCCGCATCGATACGGCCGAGGATAAGTGCAGCCACCGCAAAGGAGAATGTGATGGAGAAGCCGACATACCCTACGTAAAGCAGAGGCGGGTGAATGGCGAGGCCGATGTCCTGCAGGATCGGGTTCAGGTCAGACCCTTCCAGCGGAGGATTTGCAATCCGGGTAAAAGGGTTGGACGTTGCCAGCAGGAACAGGACAAAACCTGCGGTAACCCAGCCCTGGACGGACAATGTCACCGCTCTCAGGTCGGCCGGCAGGTTGCCCCCGAAGACGCCAACAAGAGCACCGAAGAAAACCAGGATCAGAACCCACAGAAGCATCGAGCCTTCGTGGTTTCCCCATACGCCGGTGAACTTGTAGAGCAGGGGTTTTGCCGAATGGCTGTTCTCGACAACGTTCAGCACCGAGAAATCGGAATTGAGATAAGCACCCGTCAGCACCACAAAGGACAGAAGGACCAGGAGAAAGAGCATCACCGAAACCGGCGGCGCCACCGCCATCAGGCGTTCATCCTTCTGGAGCGCCCCCCAGATCGGCAGAACGGATTGGACAAGTGTCAGCGCGAAGGCCAGCACAAGTGCGTAGTGTCCGAATTCGACAATCATGTCCGTTCCTCTTCCTCACCGGCACTGCGATAATCAGTTCGCGTTGCCCTCTTCACCTTGCCAGTGTCCCTGCGCCTTCAGCGCTTCGGCCACTTCCTTGGGAATGTAGTTCTCATCGTGCTTGGCCAGCACACTGTCCGCAACGAAAACTCCGTCCGAACCGACGATCCCCTCGGTCACCACGCCCTGCCCTTCCCGGAACAGATCCGGCAGGATGCCCTTATAGGTGACGGCAACCGTATTGGCCGTGTCGGTTACACGGAAGCTGACTTCGGCATTGTCGGAGCGCACGACCGAGCCTTCCTCGACCAGGCCACCGAGCCGGATCCGCTGCCCGGGCGCAACGCCGTTCTGGGTGATTTCGGTCGGGCTCTGGAAAAACACGATCTCGCTTCTCAGCGCGATCAGAATCAACGTCAGGGCAATGGCCAGAACCGCGCCAGCCGAACCGATAAGGGTCAATCGTCTTTGTTTGCGTGTCATCAGCGAAGCGTCCGATTTTCAATTCCCCGGCGCAACTGCGCCGCCTGCGGCAGGTCTGCCGCTCAACCGTCAGTTAGACCAAGCTGGCTGGCAGCGTCCTTGATCATGGACAAGTCCTCCGGCTTGTCCGCATATGCCGACAGCGCCTCCTCAAGAGCCTTTTCCGCATCCTGTTTCTTACCCAGAACCATATAGGCACGGATCAGCCGGTTCCACTCCTCCACCGATCCGCCTTCCGTGGACAGACGCTCGGCAAGGCCGGCGACCATGCCGGCGATCATGGCCTGACGGTCATCAGCGGCCATTTCGCTGGCGGCAGCAACCTCTTCCTGGGACGGTCCCGGCAAACTGTTGCCGACCGGTGCGCCGCCTGTCAGCCGGGCCATTTCCTGACGTGCGGCCCCAACCCAGGCTGCGGTCTCATCAGCACCCTGAAGGAGAGCCTGCCAAGCGGCAATCGCGTCTTCCTTGCGGCCTTCCTGGCCAAGCGCCAGTGCGAGAAAGAATCGTGGCTTTACGGCTGCGGGTTCCAGCGACACGGCCTGCTCGAAAGCGGCGCGGGCATCAGCTGTAACCAGACCCTGGTTTGCAATCGTCAGGGCTTCGCCCATATCGGTGAGCCAGGCCTGGTTCGGCCCGAGAATGCGGATTGCATTGGAATAGGCTTTCGCAGAAGCCTGAGGCTGACCGAGCGACAGGTAGACCGGAGCAATGACTGCCCAGCCTTGTCCATCTTCCGGATTTTCCGCCAGATGCCGTTCAACACGGGCAACAAGCAGATCGACGGATTGTTCTTCCGCCGGTGCGCTCAGACGGCTGAGCAACGGCTGGTCGGGAAGATCGGGAGAGCCAAGGACAAGATAAAGTCCGAAAGCTGAGGCTGGCACCGCCAGCAGGGCCAGCCCCTGCGCAAGCTTGAAGCTTCCCCCCTTGGTGCCGTCCTGTTTTTTGCTGTCGCCCCTGTCGTGGGCTGCAAGTAGACGGCGCGCGATTTCCGTTCGCGCTGCCTCGGCTGCTTCGGCGTCTATCAGGCCACGTTCGAGTTCCGTCTCGATCGCCGCAAGCTGCTCGCGATAAACCGCTTCGTCCGCACGCGCCGGTGCATCCTCCTGATGGCGCCGTGTGCGCGATAGGGGAATAAGTACCGACAATGTCGCAACCCCGGTCAACAGGGCAATCAGGATCCAGAACACCATGGCCGCACTATAGACAATTCAATGCGGACAAAAGCAAGGTGGCTGGGATGTGACCGGCGGTCGCGGCGCAAACAAATCGGTGAATGAGGCCAGACCTTCAAAACCATTGCGGCAATCGGCTTTGCAATGCGCCGACTTCGAAGGCCTAGCGGGAACCGTCAGCGCCGGCCAAGCGCATTGGCGACCAGTTTGCGTTCCGGACTGGGGCCGGAACTGGCATCGGCCGCGTTCTTGCTCGCTTTTGCATAGGCGGATTGCCGACTGCGGCGCAGCTGCGCGGCGTAATCCGTGCCGAAATAGATCTCCGACAGCATGATGGCGACGTCGGCCGCGGCAATCTGCGCCTCCAGCGCAGGTCCCTTGGATTTGCCAAGATCGGTGATCAGAGAACGGGTCAGGATTTCAAGCGTCTGTTCGACTGCCTGGCGTGTACTTTTGCCGATCTCGTTGACGGCGAAGGTCTCGGAGGCGTTCCGAACCATTGCGACCACGCGCAACGTACGCACGGCGTCATCAATCGCGATCTGGTCGATCTGCAGCTTGCCGTCCTTGTCGAACTTCGGCACCTGCAGGGCGCGCCGCACACTGCTGTGGGCGCTGTTCAATTCCCGGGTGACGACACTGGAGATGCTGCGTTTGGTTTCCGCCAGACGTTTGTGCCACCTGCCGGTGACCGACAGATCCATGTCACGTTCAACGCCGCGGACCAGCAAGTGGTACTCCGACAGCGCCTGAGAAAAGGCCACCGGGTCCGGATTGTTGTTGCGATGTTCGAACGCCAGGATCTGCAGGCGTTCGGCCTCGCTCATGACCACATCAACAAATGGTGCGAACTGCGAACGAGCAATCGCCTTGGGGTCAGGGTCGCCTGCCAGACGTCCGGCGAAGGCACACAAGGCCGAAGGCATGTCCGAGCGGTCCACCAGCGCGGCGGCGATCACCGGAACATGGTCGGGAAATCGTGCGGTGCATTTGTCGACGAGACGCAGCACCTCAGTATCCTGCTTCAACCGATGCTCGTTGATGCGATCCGGTATGTTCTGCAGGAACGGCACCAGCCAACGTTCTGCCGCAAAGATCTTCTGAATGTCCCTGACTTCGGAGATACCGCGTTCGCCGCCAAGTTCGATTGCCATTCGGCGTTTGTCTTTGTCGGACGTTTCCGCGCGGCGCAGCATATCGCCGATGGCGTCCACGGCACGCGAGCGCAGCGCCTGCACCAGGGCATCCACACGCTCACCACTAACGGCAGAATTTCCGGCCTGTTCCAGTACAAGGCGAATGTCGGCAGCCATGACATCACGACCGAGCCAGTTCCAGACACGGTCGAGAATGCCTCGCTGGATTCGGCCCTCCTGCCGCTGTGGCAGCATTTCGTTGATCAGAAAATCATCCAGCGGTGTGAAGAACATCCGCTGGATCTGATTGCGTCGCTGAGCGCCACCCGGCATGCTCGGTGCAACCGGCTGCGGTTTGCGAATGAGTGCCACGGCTGCGGCAAGAACGAGCTGGATATGCGGATCAGCGTGTTTTTGAACCTTGGCGCGTTCCAAATTGCGGACCAGAGCCTCAACCGCCTTGGGGCTCAGACTACGCAAGTAGGTTTTGATTTTGGTTTCAAGCTGGTCCGAATATGTCATTCACAGCGTCAACATCGCGATCCTAGTTACCGCGAGTTTAACGTTAGAAGACTTAAGCAAGTGTTGAGAATAAATACCGGGAACTTAAAGGGCTTCGGACAGCATCACCAGAACACTGTCTCCCTTTGAACCCTTTCCGCGCCGGCTGGTTCAGCCGATCACCTGCCAGGCACCTTGGTCGGTTTCACACGCCGTGCCGCGCGCCTGCAAGGTGCGGCCCTGGAGAACCATCTCGTGCGTAAACTCGCGGCAGCTGGTCTCGTTGACGAAATAGACCGGTCCGGGACGGACTTGACCACTGCGGCCGGTACGCTCGTTCTGCCAGGCAACCGAAACCCCAAGGCCCCGCGCGCGCAGGGCCCTGGTCTGGGCATCTTCGGCTGCCTTGCGGTCAGACGGTTCAAGCGCGTCCCCGAACTCGTTGTTCACCAGCACCGAAATGGCCGTATTCGCTTCCGAGCCGGAAACATTCGCATTCGGGTCACCGAAAAAGGACCCCCAAGTGTTGCTGTCTCTCGACCCGGACGTCATGGAGCAACCTGCCAAAGCAAAGGCAAGAGCAAGACACGAGGCACCGCGAAGACGCATTCTTGAAAGCTCCAAGTTCTTCGAATTTCAACCAGAAGCAGCTGAAATCCGATTGCTGACCATTTTCCAAAGGCTAGCGCAAAATGACCGCACTAGAAGGCGTGAAACCGGCGCAAACCGGTCGATGAATCAGTGTTATTTTCAATTTGTGGCCGAACTTGGCCACAACCGTGTCTTTGTTTCCGCTATTTGCATCACATCCTATCACAGTCCCGCAAGGGCGGCCCAAGCGAACGTTTGGTAAATCCCCTATTCCTTGCTGAGCGCCGGCAGCACCAGACGTGCCTTCAGGCCTCCGAGCGAGGAACTTTCAAGATCGAAGGTGCCGCCGTAAAGGGCAGCGAGATCTGCCACGATCGACAGGCCAAGACCTGTTCCCGGCACGGTTTCATCCAGACGCCGACCACGCTTGATGGCTTCGGCGCGCTGTTCAGGCGTCAGTCCGGGCCCATCATCCTCGACCGTGATCGTGAACATGTCCCGGTTCGTGGCCGGATCGTTCAACGGCGCCACCTGCACCCGCACCTTCGAACCTGCCCATTTGCAGGCATTATCGATCAGGTTGCCGCTCATTTCTTCCAGGTCCTGGCTTTCGCCTCGAAAGCGGATCTGACCGGACTGCGCGAAACCGACATCAACGCCTTTGTCCTGATAGATCTTGCCCATGGCCCGGATCAGACGGGCAAGAACCGGCTCGGTCTCGCATGAAACACCGATGACCCGCCGCTGCGCCGCCATGCGGGCCCGCTCCAGATGATGCTGGATCTGGGTCGACATGATCGATGCCTGTTCGGACACCTTGTCCGCCAAGGGACCACCGGACGCCCTTGCCTCGTTTGAAATGACCGACAGTGGGGTCTTCAGACCGTGTGCAAGGTTGCCGACGTGGGTGCGTGCCCGCTCGACGATTTCCTTGTTCGACACGATGAGCGCGTTGAGTTCCACCGCCAGCGGCGCGATCTCGCGCGGCAGGGCCTCGTCAATGCGTTCGGCCTCGCCCTGTCGAACGGCCGAAAGCGACGCACGCAAGCGCGCAAGTGGCCGCAAGCCGAATTTCACCTGCAGGAAGATCGCCAGAATCAGCCCGAGACCGACAATGCAAAGCGTGATGGCCACAAGCCGCGCAAACTCGAAGATATCCGCCCAGAACCCTGCCGTTGCAGCGCCGACGGCAATCACATAGGCCGCGTCTTCAACGGTAATTCTCTGCTGGAGCACGCGAATTTCATCACCGGTCGGCCCGACGATAAACCCGGCGTTGGCGTCGTCCTGCCCGATCGGCGGCGTGTTCAGCGGATCCCCCACCAGCGACTCCGATGCATAAAGGATCGACGGGCTGTCGGCGCGTCGAACCGTCCAGTACCAGCCGGACAGCGGCAGGGAGAACCGGGGATCGCCGCGGTAGGTCGGCGCAGTCAGGGTTGCGGTTGCCTGGTCAGCACTGGCATCTGCATTGGTTGCCAGCATTTCGGCAATCAGTGCCTTGATATGAACCTCGAGCTGGGCGTCAAACGCCCGTTCGCTCGCTCTTTCATAAAGGCTCACCAGGAACACCCCGGCGATGGCGAGCGTGATTGTGGACCATACAGCCGCCACGAACACCAGACGTGCGGCAAGCGACCGCTGAGGCCGATTCACGGGCCGGCCGTCCCCGTTGGCAGAGGTCTCAGGTGTCACTCGCCGCTCCCAGGCGGTATCCGAGCCCTCGGATGGTTTCGATCATGTCCGAGCCGATTTTCTTGCGCAGACGGCCGACGAAGACTTCCACCGTGTTGGAATCACGATCGAAATCCTGATCGTAGAGATGTTCGGTCAATTCAGTCCGGGAGATCACCTTGCCCTGGTGATGCAGCAGGTAGGACAACAGCCGGTATTCATGCGAAGTCAGCTTGACCGCGCTGCCGTCCACGGTTACCCGGCCGGATCTCAGATCCAGCCGCACCGCACCGCAAGTGAGTTCGTTGGAGGCATGCCCGGCAGCCCGGCGCACAAGCGCACGCACACGGGCAAGCACTTCCTCCATGTGGAAAGGCTTTGCGACATAATCATCGGCACCGGCGTCGATACCCGCAACCTTGTCCGACCAGCGGTCGCGCGCAGTCAGGATGAGGACCGGCATGGTGCGCCCGTCGCGGCGCCAGTTTTCCAGAACGGACAGTCCGTCGAGGGACGGCAGGCCGAGGTCAAGCACCACGGCGTCATATGGCTCGGTGTCGCCAAGAAAATGCCCGTCCTCGCCGTCCGTCGCACTGTCGACCACATAGCCGGCCTCTTCCAGGGCGGCCACCAGCTGGCGGTTCAGATCGGTATCGTCTTCGACAACAAGAATGCGCATGAAATTCAACTTTATGACTGATGGAGTCGGAACCAGATCAACCAACCGAAAGCCGGCAGGAAGATGTCGCTTCTAGCAATTACCTGTTGGCGTTGACTGTGACAGTTGTCACCTTGCCACCCTTTAGGACCGACAACAGATAGACGTATCCTCCACCCTGCTGGCAAAGCTGGGCCTTGACGATTTCACCGCCTGCCTGCCCTGCAACCGCCCCAAGCGGGGCGGCCTTGCCGCTGGCCACGGCTTCACGGGCCTGCGACTGGGACAAACAAGCGGCTTGCGCCGGCGCAATGACGGCGAATGTCAGGATCAAAAGGGCAAATATCTGTTTCACGTGTCCGATTCCGGTCTGCTCACGAGGTCATGCGCAAGGTGTAATCAATTTCACCTGAACGCAAGCTGAACCGGTTGTTTGGATTTCTTCAGCTGCCCTTCTTGCGGCGGCGTCCTTCCGCCGCCTTGTCAGCCCAGCGCCACTTCGTCCGTCTGCAGGTCGTCGTAACGGCCCTTGAACTGCTCGAACACCTGCAGCGTCCGCCGGGCGATCCCTGTCCAGCCGAACACGCGGCGTGCGAAGCGAGCGCCCTCCACCGAGAGGGTTTCGCGCATCCAGGAGTATTGCATCGGCATGTTCAGCATGGCCGCAAACTCTTCTGGTCGCTTGGGATCGGCCACCAGCGCATGTCGCCCAAATTCGATCTGGTCGAACAGGCCGCCGTGAATCGTCACCACAGTCGGCGTTCCGCAGGCCATCGCTTCCACGGCGGTCATGCCGAAAGGCTCATAGCGGGAGGGAAGTGCGAAGATACCCGGACCACGATAGAAATCGGCCAGATCTTCATCCTCGACGTAACCGCGCCAGCTGATGGCATCGGACACGCCCAGGGAAGAAGCGACTTCCTTCCATTGCGCGAGCAGCGCCTTGTCGCTGTCCGAATTGGCACCGGCGGCAAGCACAAGGCGTGCTTCGGGCTGCAGTTTCAGGAGGCTCGGCAAGGCTTCGATGATCAGGTCATAGCCCTTGTTTTCTGCTGCCCTGCCAACGACGTAGATATCCGTTTCCTTGAAATCGTGCTTCCGGCGCGCTTCCGCGACAACATCCGGTGTTGCGGGCGTAAACCGGCCTTCGTCGATGCCCGGCGGGATCATGGTGATATGCTCACGCGGCAGCTGGTATTGCTCGACGATCAGGTCCGTTTGCTGCTCGGTCGTCGCGATGATGTGGTCGCAGTTGCGGTAAAGAACGAATTCCTTCTGGATCCGCTCCTTGAAGCGGTACCCGGCCATCTCTTCTTCACCCGCTCCCACCATGTCGTGTTCTTTCCACCAACCGAGGGAGTGCGGCGTGTGGATGTGCGGAACCTGCAGCTCCTCGGCGATTTTCTGGCCGGCGACACCTGCATCCCAGTAATGAGAGTTGATCACGTCATAATGCAACTTGCGATGACGGATCATCGCCAGCGCATTGGTGACGAAGTCACCGTACCAGTCGTGCATGTCCTCCTTCCGGATGAAATCGGATCCTCCGAAAGGAACGCGCACGACGCGCAGGTTTTCATTGATGATATCCTCGGCCGGCTGGTCTTCGAACTGGCGCGTCATGACATCGACCCTGTAGCCGAGCCGCGCGAACCGTTTTGCCAGCTCCAGTACGAAGACCACCTGGCCGCCCGTATCCGGTTTACCCAGTTCCGGTGATCCGGCCACGTAACCGTGCAGCGAGATCATCAGAAGGGAACCGATATTGTGCTTGTTCATGTGTCGTTACCTTGTTCGTGTGTCTTGATCTCCATCTACCCAGGCGTTCTTTTGCTCTTTTTGCTCATCGGCCCGCCGACGTTGCAGCAGGCAGCAGCCTCTCGAAAGGCCGGATCAGACTGCCGATTGCGGCAGCAGGCCCATTACCGTCAGCCCTTCCAGCACGCCGGCCGCATGGTGGGCGGATGCCAGATAGGTCTTGTGCCGCGGCAGGGTTGATAGAAGTTCCTGGCGGGCATTGCCGACCGCGATTGCCTTGCCCGCTGCTTCGAACAGCGCAAGGTCATTACCGGAATCACCGGCAGCGATCGTTCGCTCCATCGGAATGCCAAGATGGCTTGCCAGATGGCGCATGGCAGTGTCCTTGCCTGCGCCGGGGGCGAGAATGTCCAGGTCACTGGTCCCTGAATAGATGTGCCTGAACGGGATGCCCTCGTCCCGGAGTGCGGAAAGAATCGCGTCCACGCCGTCTTTTCCCGGAACGGCGAAGCTCGCCTTTCCGTCCGTCTGGAACTTGTCGTCGTGCGCATCATACCCCAGTTTCCGGACGATTTTGCGAACTTCCTCGTCAGGCCAGTCGATAAACCGGCTTTGCCAGCTTTCCAGAAAGAAACGGTCCAGACGGATTTCGGTTCCCAAACCGGTGATAATCGCGTCCGGTTCGAAGCCTTCGGGGAAGTAGTCGGCAAGGGTCTGGTCGACACTGGCGGCCGGTCGGCTGGAGTTTAGAGCCAGTTTCAGGTGCGACTTGGCGTTCTTCAACTGATGCCAAAGTCGCTCCAGATCGGTCCGGTTACCGGTCAGGGTGTCATCGATGTCGCTGACCAGAAGCCAGGTATCACTCTTGCCCGTCTCGCCGGTCACCGGCCCTCCCCTTCCTGATCGGGCGCCCTGTGCGTGACGGAATATGCCGGTTCGACCGTGTGCTCCGTTACCGGACGGCTCAATGTTTCAACCACAAGGTCCTTCAGGCAGACGGCCGCGCTTTCGGTGTAGAAGCCGATACCGCCTTCGATGAAACTGTCGTCAACCAGCGACAACACCACATAGCCATCGATGGAAAACTCGAAATAAAGGCCGTGCGCCACAACCTCGATCTGCCAGGGGCCATGATCGCTGCCCCTGAAATGCGCTTCCTGAAGCGGCTCGTAGCGGAAGGCATGTTCGAACTCAGGTGTCGGGTTTGCCCCCCAAGCCCGCATCTGGGCAATGCCGTTGACGAGATCCAGAGACAGGTAATAACCGTCACCCTCGTCGTTCATCCTCAGCACAAGACCGGTTTTGCCCAGTCCCTCCAGCATCAGCTGTGCCTTGAGGCGGAAATCCTCATGCTTGCCCGGCAGCATGAAAGCTTCGTACCCGCTCTTGCAGCTCAGATGCAGCCCGTCGGGCCGATCGATCGCCGACGCATGTGTGTTGGAATACAGTGCCTTGCACTGGTAGGACGCAGTCACGACCTGGCGATGCGTCACCAGATCGTTGAAGTCCGAATTCGATTTCAGCTTGAGCCTGCCGGCACTGTCCGTCACCAGTTCCTTCGGCGGCGGCAACAGCTTCTTCACGACCTCGCGCCCGTAGACGTATTCGGTCTTGGAAAAGAAATTGAACAGAAGCAAACGGTCGCTGGTTCGGCAAATACGGCCGGCATAATTGCCCGTCGGCAGGATCACGTTGTCGAAGAAGTTCTGGTATGGGCCCTCAATCGTCTCCGCATACCAGTAGTGGATCTTGGTGTCTTCGCGGATCGATCCCATCAGGTAATAGCGGCCGTCGAGACGAAACAGGTTCGGCACCTCGACGTCGTCATAAAGACCGGGCCGATAAAGAGGTGGCTCGAACGTGAATTTGTCCGGTTTGGTCTCGCGGGCGAGCCCGACGCAGCCGCGCCGTATGACCGGCCCTTCCTTGACACGGGCAGAGGCCAGCAGCAGGCGTTCGCCTGTGTCTTGGTCGACATAGAAGAACGGATCGCGGAAACTGACCCACTTCCGGCCTTCGTCTACAGTGCTCTCGTAAAGCGGGCCCGGCACCTGCAGGGGATAATTGCCGTGATTGCAGCGTTCCCAGGTGTAGAGATCCTTGGACCGCGCCAACCCGACCCGCTGCACCCTGCCATATTCCGCCCGCGCAAGGCCGGTGTAGAACATGCGCCACTCGCCCTGCCGGTCCGGATCGGGCGTCACATGCATCGTCCAGAGCATGTCATCATCCCATTCGCCCGGTTCACCGACGAAAAGTGCATTCTTGACCCGGCGCCATGTCATGCCGTCCGTGCTGACGGCGTGCGCGATGAAATCGTGATTGGGCAGCACCAGATGGAACAGATGATAGATGCCGTCGTGATAAACGACATCGACGTCGCCAATGTCCGACCGCAGAAATCCATGGGATGCATACATGCCCTAACCCTGCCCAGATGTTTCAGCAGGATCAAGAGCCTAAGCCAAAAAATTTGCAGTGCAACATGGCTCGGACGAACAATATCACCCCTTTGCGCATCCTGCCTGATGACTGGCGGCATTTCCGGAACGATTTGCGGTATGGAACAGAAACAGCTGGATCCCGCCCTTTCAGCTGGCCCGCTGCGCTCGGCTCTATGCCTAGAATATGATCGTTTCTGAGCCAAAAGCGCGTCGTAAAAGCATTCCCTTGTCGCCCCTATCCTCTAGAATGGGTTCATGACGGACTGCTGTTGGATCTCACATACCGACTGCCACCGCGGACAAAGCGCGGCGCGCAAGACTTTTCGTCAGGTCATTGGTCTCTTCTCTTTTCTTTCCTTGCTGCTCCTGCCAGGTCCTGTAGCCGCGTGTTCCCTGTCGCTGGTTCTGGCGATGGACGGTTCGGCCAGCGTCGATGCGCGCGAACACACCTTGC
Source organism: Labrenzia sp. C1B70 (assembly GCF_000475395.1). Taxonomy (NCBI): domain Bacteria; kingdom Pseudomonadati; phylum Pseudomonadota; class Alphaproteobacteria; order Hyphomicrobiales; family Stappiaceae; genus Labrenzia; species Labrenzia sp. C1B70. The sequence goes on along the minus strand of NZ_AXCE01000045.1, from coordinate 49,158 downwards.
AGCTCAACGGACTGGCAGATGCCTTGAAAGACCCGGACGTCGTTCAGGCCATCGAGGCCGTTGGCGGGATCTGGGTTACAAGTTTCGAATGGAGCGGCCGATACCAGCAATTGCTCCAGCTTGGGTGGAGCCATCTTTCCGATGCGCAAAGCGCTGCGAATGCGGCCGAAACCCTGCGACGCTCACCACGAGGCTACACCGAATTTCCAACCGCCCTCGGTTATGCACTCGGCCATGCGGCAACCCTGATGCGCAAGGCACCTGCACCTTGTGTTCGTAAGGTCATAGATGTTGCCGGTGATGGCATCAACAACGACGGTTTCGGCCCGGAAAGCGCCTACAGGGCCTTCGATTTCCAGGACGTTACGGTCAACGGGCTGGTGATTTCAGGGGCCGATGAAGCGCCGGTGCGCTACTATCGGACCCATGTGATCAGGGGTCCGGGTGCCTTTGTCGAGGTTGCAGCCAGTTATGACGACTACGCCGAGGCAATGAAGCGCAAACTGCTGCGGGAAATCTTCGGCAGCGGCTACGCTTCCCTGCGCTGAAATAAGCTTCAGGCTTGCCGGCGCTCCGCCCGGGCCAAAAGAGCCGCTTCGAAATCGGCTGCCGGCATTCTGTCCTGCAGGGCCCTGAGGAAAAGCTGCTTCTGTGTCTCGGGAGCCAGTCCGCCTACAGGCGGATCCCGATCCAGATTGGTCGGGAAGGAATATCCTTCCGCACACGCGGAAACAGCCGCTTCCAGTCTGGTCCCTGACATTGTTTCCTGTCCGGTTTTCGCCAGGAGCACGGGATAGAGCGCCCGGCACATGGCATCCCTGTCCACACTTTCCATGGCGCGTCCGAAGGCCGAGGACACCTGAAGCAGGTTTGCCATGCGCTGGATATCGGCACTGGAGTTGTCGCCGGCGGCGTGGAACAGTGCCGGGTTGAAGAACACCGCATCGCCCTTGCGCAATGGCATCTGCACGTAATGCTGTTCGAAAAACTCCTTGAATGCCTCCAGCCGGTAGGCAGCGTAGCCCGGACGATAAAGCTGTGAAAACGGCAAGAGCTTCGTGGGACCGCTTTCAATCGGCATGTCTGTATGCGCCACCGCCCCTTGCAGGGTCATGACCTGCGACAGGTCGTGCACATGAGCCGGATAACGTGCGCAGTCTTCTTCAGACTGGAAACCAAGGTGGTAATCCCGATGTGCCTGCTGCGCCTTGCCGCCCGGACGTACAAGATTGACCTGGGCCGTCATCTGGTAGTTCGGCCCGAGCCAGGCTTCACAGACGGCATCGATGGCAGGATTGGCAAAATAGTCCACGAAGACATCGGGGGCTTCCAGGCAAAGTTTCTGCAGTGAGTTCCAGATCCGGTCATTTGCGCCGGCAGCTGCAAAATGATCCGCACCGCCGCCTGAAGCAGCTTTCTCCTCGGCGATGATCCGGTTGTAGACCTGCGTTGCCCGGTCTATCGGGGTGACATCCTTATATGCCCCCTCCAGCACCAGCACACCCGAGTGCTGCCGCATAACCTGCGCCCACTCTGCCATCAACCGGCTACGGCTTTCGCTACCTGCGAGTACGGTCTCCAGATCGGCAACCCGGTAGACGGGAATACCGGCAACCACCTTGTAGGCGTGCGGCACGATGCCGTCGTCCAGTTTTTGCGACACGAGTTGCCTGAAGTCCTCGACATCGCAGCTGGTGGCGTTGAAATACGCCAGATGATCGACCCGTTTGTCCATGATCCCCTCCCAGATTTTGTTGGCTGCAATGCTATCAGGATCGGTCTTGATCGGATCGGCATTTTCCATCAAGAATCCATCAAATGACCCATCGCTTCCCGATCAAGGAAATCGCCCTTCAGGCAGGCCTCAGCACTGCCACGGTTGACCGCGTGATGAACGGGCGTGCACATGTCAGCCCGCAAACCCGTCGCAGGGTTGAGGATGCGATTGCAGAACTGGAACAACAGGAAGGTCAGCTGGCTGCCAGAGGGCGGCGGCTTTTCTTCGATGTGGTTATGGAAGCGCCGAACAGGTTCAGCAGAGAAGTGCGTCTCGCCTGTGGAAGCGTGCTGACAGACCTGCATCCGATCGCGATCCGCCCCAGGTTCACTTTCACCGAAACCATGTCGGCAGCCGAATGCAGCGCGATTCTGCAGCGGATCGCAAAGCGAGGCAGCCAGGGCATCTGCCTCAAGGTGCGCGATACAGAGGAAGTCCGGCATATGATCGCAGGACTGGCAGACCGCAGAATCCCTGTCGTCACCGTCTTTACCGACCTTCCCGCATCCCGGCGGCTTGCCTATGTTGGCCTGGATAATCGCAGCGCCGGCAAAACCGCAGCCTATCTCATGCACAAGCTCCTGCCGGCAAACGGAACGGTGCTGACGACGCTCAGCCAGCACACCTTTCAGGGCGAGGAAGAGCGCTACGAGGGTTTCAGGCAGGAACTGGATCGTCTGCGCCCGGAATGCAGATTGGTGGATGCCAGCGGCGGCGGCGGTCTCAATCCCGAAACACGGCGGGAGGTCGCCGAGAAGCTGGGTTCCTCTCCGCCGATTTCCGGCGTCTACTCCATGGGAGGCGGCAACAGGGCCATTTTGCAGGCCTTGTCCGAGGTGGGCCAGATACCAGGGGTCTATGTCGCGCACGATCTGGACAAGGACAATCTCGAGCTTCTCCGGCAGGAGCAGCTGACGCTGGTGCTTCATCACGACCTGCAGTCAGACATGCACACGGCGTTTCGTCATCTCCTGGCATACCACGGCATCGGCACGTCTCCCTCCGGCGAAACGAGCGATATTCAGGTGGTCACCCCCTTGAACATTCCTTCCAGGTTCAATGAACCAGCCTGACCTGGCAGTGCTGATCTCCACAGCCAAAGCCTGCCGTTCATCAGAAAACGCGCCAACAGCACACTGCCAGCAGTTGATCAACCGTGTTTCAGCTCTGTGCCAACTGCGCGTTCGACAAAAGCCAACATGGATTGCCTGAGCTGTTTTCTGGTCGAAACATCTCTGGAAACGGCATTCTGGCCACCGCGTTCGATCAAACCAAGAACCAGTTCGGCCGACGTGGCAGGGTTTTCTTCAAACGTTGGCAGGCAGTTGGCAACCGCTTGAACGAGCCGGGCCCGGGTTTGTTCGAACAGGCCGCCGATCTCGGGATTTCTGAAGGCCTCGGCAACGATTTCCGCGCTCAACGCGGCATGTGCCGGCGACGAACAGAGATCGAAATACTCCGCCCCAAATTCCAGCAGTCTTTCCATCCGATTTTTTGACGTGTCTTCAAGCCGCCTCAGCAAGGGATCAAGTTCGACAGTTTCCAGCTCCGAGATGGCTGCGATGATCTCGTTCTTGCCCTTGAAGTGATTATAGAGATTGCTGAGGCTGATCCCCGCCTTTCCCGCGATGTCGCGCATGCCCGTCTGGTGAAACCCCTTTTCGATAAAAAGACCCGCAGCCGTTTCGACGATCATCTGCCGACGCTTAGCGGATTTTTCCAGACGGCTGGTGGATTGCGGCCTGGTTTCGGCCATCGGGAATCTCCTGTGCGACGCTACGAAGAAAGACCGTAGCCCGACTTCTTCTTCTGCTCTGTTCATTTCAGGTTCGTTGCCGTCTTGCAATCCTGGGCCGCGCGCCCAATTAAAGAACGAACGTTCGTTCTTTGTGAGGTGTCATGTATTCTGATCTGGAACTTCGCCTTCAGGAGGCGGCTGGTGTCTTCAACGGTATTGAAATTCTGGCGCTGGTCTTTCTTCTTGTTTTGGCTTCCGAAACCGTGTGGGACCGGTTTACCGGCTACCGTCAATCGCTATCGGAAACCGGCGCAAATCTGATTATCGGTCTTGTCTACGGTCTGCTGGAACGAACCGCATACGGGCTGATCCTCGTGATTGCCGTTTTCCTTGCAGAACCGTTCGCGCTTTGGGACCTGCCCATGAACGGCTTGACATGGGTGCTTGCGATCGTGGTCGCTGATCTGACGTACTACTGGATGCATCGCTGCGAGCACCGGGTACGGCTATTCTGGACCTATCACAGCGTTCATCATTCCTCGCCTGAGTTCAACTTCACGACGGCTCTGCGTCTGGCCTGGACCGAAGCGCTGTTCGAGTGGATGTTTTTCATTCCCATGGTGATTGTCGGCTTCGACCCTGTACAGGTGATCGCAGGACTTGCCGTCGTGGTGGCCTATCAATCGTGGATCCATACCGAAAAGGTCAGACGGCTCGGATGGCTTGAAAGCATTCTGAACACACCGTCGCATCATCGCGTGCACCACGGCAGCAATCCGGAGTATCTCGACAAGAACTATGGCGGCATCCTGATCGTCTGGGACCGGCTCTTTGGAACCTACACACCCGAGCGTGCCAAGGTTGTCTACGGGATCACCGATCCGCTCAACACATCCAATCCGATCACCATCAACTTTCGAGACTTCATTCGTCTTGGCACAGATGCGCTCAATGCCCCTTCCCTCGCCCAGGCTCTGAAGATGCTCATGAAACCTCCCGGCTGGACACCGACGCGCGATACGGCTCTTCCCATGGATCAATCCGACACTCAAATGCAGTCGCCTGCAGGTTCCAGCCAAGGGGAACACCACGATGAACATTGATCTGCTTCTGGCGACGTTTGCCGGCTATCTGGCGGTCTTCGGACTGAACGACCGGCCACAGGACCCGAAGGTCCGCGACTACCCCATTGAAACCGTCCAGATCAGAACTGCGTCCGGCACCGCCGTTCTGGATGCCGAGCTGACCTTGCCAAAAGGGAGGGGGCGCGTTCCTGCAGTGGTACTCATCACCGGTTCCGGCCCACAGGACAAGAATGAAGAAATTGCGGGCCACAAACCTTTTCTCGTGCTTTCAGATCACCTGACGAAATCCGGCTATGCCGTGCTGCGTTACGACGACCGCGGCGTGGGCCGGAGCACGGGAGACTTTGCGACAGCAACCCCGCAGGATCTCGCGAGCGACGCAGCCGCCGCGCTTGCCTATGTGAAGTCTCATCCGCGTGTTGTTTCCGAAAAAACCGGATACATCGGCCACTCGGAAGGCGGCTATCTCGCGCCGATCGCGCAGCAGATCGAACCGGCCGCCTTTCATGTTTATCTTGCAGGCCCTGCCCTGCCGCTTGTTCCCGATGTCATGCGCACTCAGGTTCAGGATATCGGGCGTGCGGAAGGCCTGTCCGATGAAGTCATTGCCGGACAGAGCCGCGCGGTGAATGAGATCAGCTCCGCTCTTTTGAAATCCGGAACACCGGCAGAATTACGCGAGGACATCACGAAGGCCTTGAAGAACTCGGGGGCGAGCGGTTCCCAGATCAGGCAAAACCTGGCCGTCTGGGCGACGCCCTGGGCCTCCGCCTACGCGCGGCACGATCCGCTTGAGCAGCTGGCAGGCCTGACCATTCCGGTGCTGGCCCTTTTCGGTGAGCACGACTTGCAGGTTTCCGCCAGCGAGAATTCACCTGTCATGCGAAGAGCCCTCACCCACCCGCTCTCGGATGTCAGAACGCTGCCTGGCCTCAATCACCTGTTCCAACCAACGCAAACCGGACGTATCAACGAGTATATCCGGATAGCAACGACCATCGATCCAACCGCATTGCAGGCGATTGCGACATGGCTCGATATGATCGTGCAGGTGCCATAAAAACGCGGTAACGGTGCCCTTCTCCTGCGGCCAGGCCGTCACCCCCCGGTGTTGCCGTAGTTTTCCGCCTCCATGCCCCGGTAGAAATCCTTCAGCGTCTTGCCGGGTTCCGGATCAAACCTGTCTCCCGTCTCCCGCATTTCGGAAATTCGGTCCAGACGGAACATACGGAAGTCCTGGCGCAATTCGCACCAGGCCACCAGCGTCCAGACCTTGCCCCAGAACCACAGTCCGAGAGGGCGGATCGTACGATCGGTCGGCTCTCCCTTGCTGTCGCAATACGCCACGAACAAGCGCCTGCGGCCATCGGCAGCCGCCTCCAGAAAATCGATATGAGCGCGGATTTGCGGTGTCATCTCTGGCGCGAACGCGTGGATCTCGACTTCGTTCTGACGCACCCGCATCTTTTCCGGCAGGACAGCGTCAATCTTGATCATCGCCTCTTCGGCGGCCCGGGCCATGGCGGCCCCGCCCCAGGCACGGATCAGACGCGCACCGGCGAGTAGAGCAACAATTTCATCCCGGGTGAACATGAGTGGTGGCAGTTCATAGCCATCGCGCATGATGTAGCCGACACCAGCCGCACCTTCGATCGGCACGCCGGATGCCTGCAAGTCGGCAACATCGCGATAGATGGTGCGTTCGGATACTTCCAGCCATTCGGACAGCTGACGTGCCCGTACGAGCCGGCCGCCGCGCAGATATTGCACGATCTGGAAAAGGCGGTCGGCGCGTCTCATGATGCCGGCTCCTTGCGAAGCCGACATCCTGTCAGTCTCAAATCAGCGTGCGAACATGCCGATGGAATTTCCGTCCGGGTCGATGCCATAGGCAAAGCGCCCCGCCGGAATGGCAGCCGGATCGGAAATGATCTCTCCCCCCTTGGCGGCGAACCGTTCCATCGTTTCTTCCAGGGTGTCCGGGCAGGCGAGATGAATGGTTGGTCCGGTTCCGTTCTGCGCGGGTTTTCCCGGGTAAAGGTGACCTGCAATCCCACCCTGCTCCTTGGTCGGAAAGATTGCGATCTCATTTGGTCCCATGTCGATGACACGTCTAAGCTCCGTTTTGAAAACGTCGTTATAAAAGCTGACCGCCTTGTCCAGATCGGAGACGGGAATCTCCATCCAGACGTTGAAGTGATCGGGTGCAAAAGTCATGGAAAGTCTCCTCAGGCGCTGTGATGAGGATCACCTTATCAAACCTCTCCTGACAGCATTCTGTCAGGAGAGAGTGACAAACATATATGACGCAAGGTCAAGTAAACACCTGCAAATTTCGTCTCACAGATGAATTTGGAAAAGAGGCTGATGACAATTAGCCGGCAACACGCCCTCACAGCTAAACTGCATGGGCCGGGACGCAGACCAAGGCGGTGTGACAACCGGAAGGAGAGGTCATGAAACGCTGGCAGATGATCCTTTTCAGCCTCTTGCTTCTGCTGACAAACTTCACGCCTGCCTTCGCGCATTTTTCGGAAGGTACCAAGGTGCGCACGCTTCTGGTCTCCCGTGAAGGTGACACGCTTACAGTTCATGTGCGGGTGCCCGCTCCGCTTGTCTTCTCGGATCTCGTCGGTCGCTCGCAGGTCGAACAGGTACCACTGGTCTCGCCGTTTCTTCGCCTGGAGCAAAACCCGGACGGTGAGCGCTACCGGGTTGATCTCGGTGCAATCGACAGCAATCGATCTGCCTTTGAAAACCGGCTGCGCAACGCCCTCGTCTTTTCGCAGGCGGGCCTTGCCCTGCCGGTGGAGATCATCGGGTTTACGGTTCACGCCAGTCGACCTGATCAGGACATCGACACAGCTGTTGCCGCCCAATCCGCGTTGAGCGAAGCTTTCCCGAATGAAGACCCGCTCTTTGGTACGGCAGTCATCGACTACGCGCTCAGGCTGGAAAGCAGCGATCCGACCGGTGTCCTTCAGGTGCAGTCCGGGTACGCTCCCCTGATCCCGGGGCCCGGCATAGCCATCGACAACCACCTGATTGATACCCGCATCACCCCTTCGGTTTCGACCACGGCTCCCGGGCAACTGGAAGAACCTGCGCGGTTCGACGGATCCCGGCTCAGCACGTTTCTGCATTTCATCCACCAGGGCACCCTGCATATTCTGGAAGGCCTCGATCACGTCTTTCTGGTGATTGCGCTGGCTCTGGGCGTCGGGGCAACGCGGAGACTGATTTACCTCGTCACCGCCTTCACGATCGGGCACTCAGTCACGCTGATTGCCACCTTCCTCGGGGCAACACCTTCCTGGCCATGGTTCATCCCGCTGGTGGAGACGGCCATTGCCGCTTCCGTTCTTTATGCGGCCATCGCGGCAATGGTCCGGAAGTCGGGCTCGGTGATCGTCTTCGCCGCGATCGGCCTGTTGCACGGCCTCGGCTTTTCCTTCGTTCTTGCGGACATACTCGGCCGGGGCGCACCGGACCTCATACCCGCGCTGCTGGCATTCAATCTCGGCATCGAATTTGGCCAGCTGATCATTCTCGCCGTAACGCTCTCCATCGTCCTGCTTCTGCGAAAGACAGCTAAACCCGCCCTGCAACCCTTGAGGCTCGGCGCTCTGTCGGGGATTGCGATCCTGTCGGCCTGGTGGGTCATCGAGCGCCTGCCCGGATTGCTGATTTCGGCCTGACTTGAGGACACCTCATGGCCTTTTCAGGCAAAAAACACCCTAAAAAGACATAAAAAGCCGATTAATCTGCCGGGTTAAGCGCCGTTAATTCTAACAATTGACTTGTTCTTAATCCCGACCGTGCAACTTGGGCGGAATAATAATTGGCAATGAAATGGCTCGTCACGGTACCTCGCCCAATACCCGCCCACTATTAAAAGGCTCTCTTGCAGGCCTCGCGACGGTTGCCGTCATGTTGCTTATAGCCTGGGCCGGTGTCGCCTATGACGGGCAGAGCGAACTGCAGAAACAGACAGCAGACCTTCTTGGCATCTGGCAGTCCAACATAGACCGTGGAAACAAGCTCTACGGAGCCCTGGAAAGACTTCCCGAAGACGATTGCAGCGACGCGCACCTGAAAACGCTGAACACACTCGTCTACAACGACAATCACATTACCAATATCTGGTTTTTTCCGAACGGCGACACGAACGCCGCCTGCTCTTCGAGCTTCGGACGTTTCGAACCTGCCCACGATTTCGGCCCGCCTGAAAAGGCGCAACTGTTCCGCGATGGCAGAGAGACCTGGTACAGGGTGCCCTTCGACAAGGCCGAGGGTGTCGACAGCGTTACAGTGATCAAGAAGGGCCGCTACGGCGTTTCATTCTACCAGACCGGCAACCTGGCAACGGCCGCCGACGACATGTTCTATGTGTCGAGTGTTGAAGACCCTTACACGGTTCTGTTCCACGCCAATGGAAACGCGGGCCTTCTGAAGCAATACCGCGACAACTACGGTCCGATGTTCGGCAACGTCTACGCACAGGCCTGCGGCGAAGGCGATGTCAGGCTGTGTTACCTGACCATGATCCCTGCCAGCCGGATCGTTCAGCAAAATATCGGCCTGCTCGCAATTTTTGCAGTCTTCGGCATCGTCACCGGCGCGCTCGTTTTCCTGCGGGTGAAACGGATCGTGCGTGACCGCCACAGTCCCGCCGGGCGGATCCGTCACGCGATCGCCAACGGCGGCAAAGGTTTCGAGCCGCACTACCAGCCCATCTTGTCGCTCGACACGATGAAATGCGAAGGCTGTGAGGTTCTGGCCCGGTTCGAAGATGCCCAGGGCAAGCTTTTCCCGGATGAATTCGTGAACATAATCCAGCAGGAGAACCTGACCTGGGAGTTTACCGAGATCATCATCGCCAAGGCACTGCGCGACCTGAAACCGCTGCTTGCGGGACGGCCGGGTTTCAAGGTGTCCGTCAATTTCTTCCAGGCGGACCTGGAAGACGAACAGATCCAGTCCGTTATTCAGTCGCCGGTTTTTGCAATGGCGACGGAAGCCGGTCTTTCCCTGTGCTGCGAGATCCTGGAAACCGGGATCCGGTCCGGTACCAGCATCGCAAAATCGCTGGAATACCTGCGCAGCATCGGCTGCCTGATCGCAATTGACGACTTCGGCACCGGCTATTCCAACCTTGCCCAGATCAAGGCGCTCAAGCCCGATCTGGTGAAGATCGACAAGATGTTCGTCGATGATCTCGGTAGCACCACCGATACGGCCCGCGGCGCCTTTGTTCAGGCGATCCTCGGCATTGCTTCGGCACATGGAATGAAAGTCTGTGCGGAGGGTGTCGAGACGATGGACCAGCTTGCGTCCCTCAGGAACCGAGATGTGGACTACGCCCAGGGCTATTTCTTTGCCAAACCGATGCCTATCCGTGACTTCTCCCTCTACCTTCTGGAACAGACCTTGAAGGAAAAGATGCCGACGAGCGGACGCTTGGCAAAGCTCAAGCCTGTCAGCGGCTGACACCCGTTCCAGCGCCGATCGCCTGCTTTTCCAGGTTTCCAGCCTCGCGCGTGCGCGCAAACCGGTGCCACCACAAAAACTCCGATGCAATTTCGAGCACGATTGATCTGTCTCAAGGTGAATTGAACAGGTTGGCGGCACCTTGTGGTTCTTACAAGGAGGCAAGAATGAGCCACGTGCCACACGAGTTACATGAAGAATTTCCGGAAGCCGCAGACACTTTGCATGCGTTGAAAACAAGTGATGCCCATTTCGCCCGGCTGGCGGATGAATATCACACCGTCAATCGCGAAGTGCACCGCATCGAGACAGATGTGGAACCGGCATCCGACGATGTCCTGGAAGACCTGAAAAAGAAGAGACTAAATCTGAAAGACCAGATTGCTGCCATCCTGGCGGCAACGGCTAACACCGTGTCCTGAGCCCCTCCTTTTCAGGCCGGTGTTAAAGCCCGCGCCGTCCCCGTCCGACGGCGCGGGCCACCACATGCAGCTCTCCAGGACAACGTCCCGGCCCACCAGGAGCGCAGTGGAGCACATTTCCGGTTTTGGCGACCTTGTCGCCCACACGGTCAGCATATCGACAAAGAGTTGAAAAAAGAAGGCGCCGCAGCTTTTCGTAAAAGCCCGGCGCCAGTCTGGGGAGGAACGACCCTCATCGTTCACCCTACGATGTGGGTCTTCACGCAAATAGTTGCAAGGCAAGCCTGTGTGAGGCTTGCGTGATCCGGAACCAGCGCTCCCGGGCACAGCTTGACCCGCACGCGGGGCTGTTATCTTCTGGGGCAAGTTCATTTCGGATCAGCCCATGCCCCTTGTTCGCCTTTGCCTGCTTCTGCCCCTCTTGTTCTCGTCCAAAGCATTTGCCGCCGATCATTGCATCGATGTTCAGGCGAAACGCGGCTGGCAGCAACTGTCCCTGCCCGGCGGCAAGATCACCGGCGTGCAGTATTCCGGCGGCTGGAGCGTGATTGCCGGCATGTACAAGGCTGTCGGCCCGCGTGGCTACACGGGCGAAGACGCCCGCCGGCTAGGCCCGCTCTACGGCTACAAGTTTGACCAATCCTACGCTTTCGGCGAGATGCTTGTGCGAGATCAGGCGGGCCGCATTGTGCCGTTCGCGGAGTTTGCCGCGCTCGCCGTCAACTCGCGCGATCCGGCCGGTGTCTATGCCTTCCGCATCAACGACAAGGATATCGCGCTGCCGGACAATGCCGGTTCCATTCGCGTCTGTATTTCAATGCGCTGACCCTCTCAACAGGCCCGCTTCCCCTTCCCCTGCCCTGAACGGATCTCCCCCCATGACCCAGAAAACCATCCTCATCACCGGTGCTGCCCGGGGCATCGGCCTTGCGACGGCAAAGCTCATGCTGAGCCGCGGCTGGCAAGTTGCCATGCTTGACCGGGATGTCGACGAACTCGCGATTGCGTCCGAAGGTCTGGCAGGTGCCGTTCCGTTTATCTGTGACGTTTCCATCGCAGAGCAGGTCGAGGCAACCATCCCTGCCATCTTGCAGAAATTCGATCAGCTGGATGCCGTCGTGAACAATGCCGGCGTCGCCGAATTCGGCCCGATCGAGGAGACGGATTTTGCCATGTGGCGGCGGGTCATGGAGACCAATCTCGACGGCGTGTTTCTGGTTTCTCAAGCTGTCGTTCCCGCCTTGAAGAAAACCCGTGGCGCCATCGTCAACATCGCCTCCATTTCCGGCCTGCGCGCGTCAACGTTGCGAGTTGCCTATGGAACCTCCAAGGCCGCCGTCATCCAGCTCACCAAGCAACAGGCAGCGGAACTTGGCGAATACGGCATTCGTGCCAACTGTGTCTGCCCGGGCCCCGTGCGCACCAAGCTGGCGATGGCGGTGCACAGCCAGGACATCATCGATGCCTATCACGACGCGATCCCGCTCAACCGCTATGGCTCGGAAACGGAAATTGGCGAAGTAATCGCCTTTCTATGCTCCGAGCAGGCGAGTTACGTCACCGGGCAGGTGATTGCTTCCGATGGTGGTTTTGAAAGCACCGGGGTTGGTCTTCCGGCACTTCGCAAGTAAGTGACCGTTACTCGACTTTCAGGAAGACACAACGCTGCATAACGGGCCGGTTTGCGGACTTGCGGGAACAATCTTCTTTCCGGAAAGCGCCCTCAGGCCGGTATTGGTCCATGACCGCGTCCAGGCGATCATTGGTGATGGCAGAGTTGGCCCTTTGCAGGCACGGCAGCAGGAGCGCCTTGTTCGCCCGTTGCTGGGCACCGCTGGGATATTTGCCCGGCTCCGGATTGACGGGTTTGAAACACTCGATGAAGACCGCCTCCTCTATACCGAGGTCTGCCGCGATCCTGTCGGTTGGGCGGTTCGGGTCGTTATCGGCAATGGCGGGACCAGCCAGGAACAGTGCGGCAAGGAAAAGGGTGGTGCGCATCTGACTATCTCCCTGAAACGCAACCGACTTCCGGTTTTCGGAGACGGATTTCCGGATCATGCAACCACTCTACCGGCTTCAATTTTTCAGGATGTGATAATCGTCACAAATTTTCCGAAAGCGCCTTTTTTCTCAATCACGGTCATCGATCGCGCAGACAAAACATCCGATTAACTGTCAGGCAGAAAATGAGCGGCGATCTGACGCTGATGGGCTCGGGTCCGATGTTCGAACAGATAAATTCCCTGCCAGGTTCCAAGCGCCATGCGCCCTGCCGAGACGGGAATGGAAAGCGAAACCGGCAACATCGCCGCCTTGATGTGGGCAGGCATATCGTCCGGTCCCTCCAGGGTATGCACCAGATAATTCATGGAAGGATGATCTGCGGGCGGAACCAGGCGTTCGAAAAACGCCTTCAGGTCGCGCTGCACATCCGGATCCGCATTCTCCTGGATCAGCAGCGAACAGGATGTGTGGCGAACGAACAGTGTGAGCAAGCCGTCTTCCGCACCCGATTCTGCAAGCCATTCAGCCACCGACGAGGTGAATTCGTAAAGGCCCTGCCCGCGGGTACCAATTGCGAATCTGGTTTGCATCGTTTCCTCCGAGGACCATTTGCCGCTTCGCACTGGCTTAGGCGATCCACGCTACGGTTGCAATTGCAGCTGCGGGCCGCCATCTGAGGGAAGCCTACCGAAGCCCCGCCAGTTTTCCGAACCGAGGCCCTGATGCCAACTCCCCGAAAGAAGATCCTCATTGCCTCTCTGGGCACGCGCGGAGACGTTCAGCCCTATGTTGCCTTGGCACACGACCTGGCAAAGATGGGAGCCGACGTCGTGGTGACGACGGGAGAAGGTTTCGATGACATGATCACCGCCGCCGGTGCCCGGTCACGGCCGGTTCCACTCGATTATCAAGCCCTTCTGCAAAATGAGGACATTCAGGCTGCGCTGTTCACGTTGAAGGGCAAAATCCGTGCAGCCCGCAAGAATATCGATCTGCAGAAGGAGGCCGCCCGGCGCCTCTGGCAGATCGGCATGCAGGAAAAACCGGACCTTATCCTGTTCAATCTCAAGGCAACTGTCCTGACGCTTGTGGCGCGTCATCTCGACGTACCCGCCCTGCCGACAGCGCTTCAGCCGGTGAGCGCGGCAACGGGTTCCTTTCCGCTACCGCTTTTTGGATTGCCCGACCTCGGTCCCTTCCTGAATCGGCAAAGTTTTGCCATCGGTCGCTCCCTGATGCGGCTGGGTATCGCGCCGCTCGCAAAGGCCGTCCGCGCGGAAGCGGGGACGAAGGATGCCCCTGCCCATTCGGGCGATCTGATGGACGGCCATATGCCCGGCGGAGGATCGCCGCTGTCCCTTCAGGCTTTTTCCCGCGGTCTCGTGCCAACACCACCAGACTGGCCGGAGAACAACTGGGCCTGCGGCTATTGGCTGACCGAACCTGATCCGAACTACGTTCCGCTGGAAGATCTGGCTTCGTTTCTGGAAAACGGCCCGGAGCCAATCTATCTGGGCTTTGGCTCCATGCCGAGCAGGAACCCGGCAAAGCTGACAGAAACCGTGCTTGCAGCCCTGGAACAAACCGGCCAACGTGCGATCCTGGCGACGGGCTGGGGAGGATTGTCCGGGCAAAGCCTGCCGCGGACACTTTCAGGCCGCGTCTTCCTGCTGGATAAAGCACCTCACAGCTGGCTTTTCCCGCGTTGCGCGGCAATCGTCCACCACGGTGGTGCCGGCACCACCCACGAAGCCCTGCGCTGGGGCAAACCTTCGCTGGTCTGTCCCGTCTTTGGCGATCAGCCTTTCTGGGGCGCCCAGGTTCACAAGATCGGAGCCGGGCCTGCACCGATCCGGCAAAAGTCGCTCACTCCTTCGAAACTCGCCCGGGCGCTGATGCAGCTCGAAGACCCTGTGTATCGTGTCGGCGCCAAACGGGTGGCAGACATCATGGCAAGCGAACCGGGTGCGCGAGGTACGGCAGAACGGCTCCTATCGATGATCGGCGCTGACAGGATCTGATTAGACTATGATGTCTAAAACCAAGCTACGTATCTGAAAACGCGGCTTCGGCCCCGAAGGCTGTTGCCAGAAACCGCGTCATGCAGGCGACCCGTTCGACAGAGCGAAGGTCGGGATGGGTCAGCACCCAGAGCTCATTTGCTGGTACATCATTGGCGAGGGCCAGTTTCTGCAAGCCGCCTTGTGCGACATCCACCGGAACGAGACATATCCCCAACCCCTTGCGCGCCAATGCAGCCATGGTCATCAGATCATCGCTTCGAACCGCGATCCTGTCGCGATGCGTCCTGTCCATCTGTTGGAAGCCAGGCCGTTGGGACAGCAGTCCGCTTGCGCCAATCAGGTCATGTGTTGTGAGATCGGCCGAATTCGACGGCGCGTCCTTGCGCTCCAGATAGGTCTGGCTTGCGAAATAGGCCCAGGGAATATCTGCGACCTTGCGTCCGATCAGGTGTTCGGGCGGAGATGACGTGACCCGCAAGGCAATCTCCGCAGCCCTGCTGGACATGTTGATCTCCTCGTTGGAAGTCAGCAGCTCAACGGTGATGTCGGGAAACCGGGCTCTGAAGTCGCGCAGATAACCGGGAAGGAAATGGGCTGCGAAACTTGCAGGGGCCGTCAATCGAATTCGCCCCTTCAAAGCCAGATCCGCCCCGGATATTCGCCGATCGATGTCCTCCATGGCAACGACAACAGACTGCGCCAGGTCCAGAATTTCGGCACCAGCCTCGGTCGGTCTGTAACGGCCCTTCACCTTTTCGAACAATCTGGAGCCAAGCTGCTCTTCCAGAGAACGGATGTGCCTGAACGCCGTGGCATGGCTGATTGCGAGCTTTTCAGCAGCCTTGCCGAGACTGCTGGTCTCGGCGACCGCGTGAAACGTTCGAAGGTAGTTCCAATCCATCATGTTCTTTCAAATTTGAAAACTTCCACCTTAAATCTGCCTATTCCAAACATTTTTGCAAACACCTAAATCCATCACGCCGGCACCGCACACACCAATTTTCAGGAGAAAATCATGATCGGATATACGTCTTTGGGAACCAACGACCTGAAGCGGTCAGCAGCGTTTTACGACGCATTGCTGGCTGAACTCGGCGCACAGCGGCTGATGGAGTTCGATGACTTCATCGTCTGGGCGAACCAGCCGACCACGTCAGCCTTTTCCGTGCATATTCCTTATGACGGCAAACAGGCGACCGTCGGCAATGGCGTCATGGTCGCATTGTCCGCCCAGAACCGGGCACAGGTCGATGCGGTCTACCGCAAAGCCATCGAGCTTGGCGCGGCGGACGAAGGCAAGCCCGGCCAGCGCGCCGACAACGGCTTTTATGCCGCCTATTTTCGGGACCTGGACGGCAACAAGCTGAACGTGCACCACATGGTCTGAGTTCAAATCGGTTCCATGCAAGAGCGATCAACAGTGTTGATCGCTCTTTCCTTTTTGGCCGCAGCCTGACACAACTAGACAGCCCGCCGAATAGGAGTCACCCGTCCGTGTTTCCCGCCCGCTATACCGTTTTCATTCTTTGTATCGTACTTGCCCTGGTTGCACTTGTCCTGACGTTTGCCCTCAGCGGCTACTTCGTCTGGCCATTTCTGGTTTTTGCAGTGCTCTCGGCGATCGGTTATCTCGATGTCCGCCAGACCCGACATGCGATCCTGCGCAACTATCCTGTTTCCGGTCATTTCCGTTTCCTGTTCGAAGCGATCCGGCCGGAACTGCGCCAGTATTTCTTTGAAAGCAACCAGGACGGCAGACCGTTTTCGCGGGAGCGGCGCTCCATGGTTTATGACCGGGCGAAGGATATCGAGGATGTTCTGCCGTTCGGTACAGAACTTGACGTCTACGACACTTCCTATGGCTGGGTGAACCATTCGATCTGTCCCAAACCGCACAACCATGAAGACATGCGCGTGACGATTGGCGGACCGGACTGCAAACAGCCTTATTCGGCTTCCCTCTACAACATTTCGGCCATGAGCTTCGGTTCGCTCTCCGGCAATGCCATTCTGGCTTTGAACAAGGGCGCCAAGGCAGGCGGTTTCTATCACGACACCGGGGAAGGCAGCGTTTCGCGCTATCACCGGCAAGGTGGTGGCGATCTGGTCTGGGAACTTGGCAGCGGCTATTTCGGCTGCCGCGCGGACGATGGCACTTTCGATGCCGAAAAGTTCGCCAAGCAGGCTGTCGAACCGCAGATCAAGATGATCGAAATCAAGATGAGCCAGGGGGCCAAGCCTGGTCATGGCGGTGTGCTGCCCGGACCGAAAGTGACGGAAGAAATCGCCGAAGCTCGCGGCGTTCCGATCGGCACCGACTGCATATCACCTGCCTCTCATTCCGCTTTCTCGACCCCGGTTGAACTGCTGCATTTCATCGTTCAGTTGCGGGAGCTCTCAGGTGGCAAGCCGGTCGGCTTCAAGCTGTGCATCGGTCATCGCTGGGAATTCATGGCCATCGTCAAGGCCATGCTGAAGACCGGCATCAAGCCGGATTTCATCGTGGTCGACGGCGCCGAAGGCGGGACAGGCGCCGCACCGGTGGAATTTGCCAACAGGCTGGGAACCCCTCTGCGCCAGGGTCTGACCTTCGTACACAACTGCCTGGTTGGCACGGGTCTTCGCGAAGATATCCGGATCGGTGCCGCCGGCAAGCTGATCAGCGCATTCGACATTGCAGGGGCGTTGGCTTTGGGCGCTGACTGGGTCAACTCTGCGCGCGGCTTCATGTTCGCAGTCGGCTGCATCCAGTCCCAGAGCTGCCACACCAATCGTTGCCCCACCGGCGTCGCCACGCAGGATCCCAAGCGCCAGCAGGCCCTGGTTGTTCCCGACAAGGCACAGCGCGTCGCGAATTTTCATCGCAACACGCTGAAGTCCCTTCGGGATTTTTCTGCCGCCGCCGGGCTCAGCCATCCGCGCGAGTTCAAGCCGGAACATTTCTACCTGCACGAAGGTCTTCGCGAAATCATGCCGGCCAGCGTCGCGCTCTCCTGGTTGAAGAAGGGGGCCCTCCTGGAAAAGTCGCACAACATTCCGGGCTACTCGACCTATTGGGAAATGGCCGAAGCGGAAAGCTTTCATCCAGCCAAGTCGGTGGAAGCCGCGAAGTCCGCCCACGCCTAGGATCAAAGCGTCAGCGGGGGCCTTGCGTCGTCCTTCAAGGTGAAGGTTTCCGGGAAACAGGCTTTCTCGAGGCGCACGCCTGCTGCTGATCGACCCAACCGGGCTGTGCCTGCGGCTCACAAGATATCCATGGCTGCAAGGTGACCATTTCTTGCAGCTAAAAACGAACAGACGTCAGTCGAGCTGGCGCGCCAGTTGAACGGCAAAATCACCTGCCTCATGCGAGCGGATGACCGCGTGGCGAACCAGGTCGTCAAAGTGGCTGGAGAAGAGCTGGACGTGGCGCGTGTTGGAAAACGCCAGGTAGCGCTGCCCGAGGTAGAGTGCCGCCCATTTCTGCCCGAAGACCGTGAAAGGTGCGGAGAACCGGTCGGTCGCGCCGAAGAGGTGCAGTCGTAGCGAGGGGTAAAGCTCGCTCAAGGTAAGCCCCATGACCTCCAGCTGTTCGCGACGCAGGTCAACCGGAAGCCCCTGCCATAGCCCCTCCCCGCGCGCAAAACCTTCCAGCGCCTCTTTCGACAGGGCGATTTCCATGTCGGATTCCGCCCGGCTGAGGAGTGCCCTCTGATCCCTGGTGCCGGTTATGGCCTGGTCGGCGGTGCGCAACGTTTCGCCGGAGTATTCGAAAGCCAGAACAGCTTCGGTCTTGAGGACATCCGGCAGGTTAGCGGGCACATGCCGGATCTTCGCCCCGACCGCATCGCGGTACCAGGCGAGCAGATGTTCATCGACCGGGTGCCGCTCGGTCTCGGCCACCTGAACTGCCTGATCCAGGATTTCGGCCGCGGCCCCGCGGTGGGTGGAAAGACCAAGCAACCAGTCGGAAGAAACGCTGAGCGCTGTCGCAATGGCAGCCAATGCCTGCCCGTTTGGCAGGCGGGGTGCATCTTCCGACAACAGCTGGGAAACGGTCGACCGGTCGAGCCCGGCACCGCGTGCCAGATCCGATCGGTTCATATCCCGGCTGCGCAAGGCATCCGACAGGCGTTCGCGAAAAAGTACGGCGCGGTCTCTCTTGTCCATGAGAGGAGTATTGTCAGCCGGATTTCGGAAAATCAACACAAGCTGACATTTTCCCGAAGCACCAGCCTGTGGGAAGCTCACGCAAGCAGGGAGCTTTTCACCAGACCCTATTCAGCAGCGCTGAGCGCCAGGAAACCACCTGATTGACGTTCCCAGAGCGCAGCGTAAAGACCACCGGAGGCAAGCAGCTCGCGGTGTGTACCTTCTTCCGCAATCCGGCCCTGATCCATCACCACGAGCCGGTCCATTGCGGCAATGGTCGACAGACGGTGGGCAACGGCCAGCGTGGTGCGCCCTTCCATCATGCGGGTGAGGTTCTGCTGAATGGCAAGCTCGGCTTCACTATCGAGGGCAGAGGTTGCCTCGTCGAGGATCAGGATCGACGCATCTTTCAAAAGCACCCTGGCGATCGTGATACGTTGGCGCTGACCGCCGGAGAGTTTGACACCGCGATCGCCCACATGGGCATCCAGCCCCGTCCGGCCCTTGCTGTCCTTCTGCTCCTCAATGAAATCGAGCGCTTCGGCAGCACGGGCAACCGCACGGATCTCCTCGTCGGTGGCTTCCGGCCTGCCATAGCGAATGTTGTCGCGGATCGACCGGTTCAAAAGGGAGATGTCCTGGGTGACAACGCCGATCCGGCTGCGCAGAGATGCCTGGGTGACATCGCGCACGTCCTGTCCGTCGATCGAAATCCGGCCCTCGGTCACGTCCCGCAAGCGCATCAGCAAAGACACAGCGGTCGATTTGCCGGCGCCAGACAGGCCAACCAGACCGACACGTTCACCCGGCTTGATGATCAAATCGAACTTGTCCAGGACCGGCTTGCGGTCGCTCTGATAGGCAAAGGACACGTTGTCGAAGCGGATTTCCCCGGCGCTGACATTCAGCTCGCCGGCATCCGGCTGGTCGATGATTGCCGGCCGGCTCGTCATGATCGGCATGGCATCGCGGATCGTACCGAGCGTGCTGGTGATCGACTGTCCGATCCCTATGAAGCTGGATGAAGCGTGGGACAGCGAGCGTGTGACGGTCAGCCCGGCGACAAAGTCGCCAATCGAGACCCACCCCTCCATCATGCCCCAGAAACCAATGACCACCACAGCCAGGATAAGCAGCACGTTCAGAAAATAGACGCCGCTGTCGGTCAGGATATAGGACCGGTTCTCACTGTGCCTGGTGTCGATTGTTTCGCCGATAACCTTGCGAATGGCACCGGCTTCCGAATCTTCCGCCGCAAACAGCTTGACCATCGCGATGTTGGAATAAACGTCGGTCATCGCGCCGGTGGCCTTGGAATTTGCAGCCGCCACCTTGGCAGAGCGCTGCAGATAGGCCGGGATCGCCAACCAGGCGACGAGGATATTCGCGCAGATCCAGAACAATACCGGAATGGCCAGCGGCCAGGCCATGGCCAGAAGCAGCAGGAACGAACCGCCAAACTGAATGACCAGGAATGGAACCGTCTCGATGGACAGCATCATCTGACGGTGGACCGACATGGTGACCTGGGCAATGCGGGAGGCAACCTGACCGGCGAATGTGTCCTCAAAGAAAGCCAGGTCCTGGGCTTCCACGGCCTTGTGCGCCTGCCAGCGCATTGCCGCCGGCAATAGAATGCGCACGGTCTGGAAGGCAAAGGTCTGGCGCAGGAGAAAGGCGAGCGGATCAATAATCACGAAGAGGAGGAAGAAACCGGCCAGGATGGTGAGGTTGTCTTTCAGAAACGCCTGCGCACCTGCCTCGGTCACACCGTCGACCACGAAAGCTATCGCCCAGATGCCCGCAAGACCCAGACCGGAGGAGATCATCGCCAGACAGGAAACGATTACCAGTTGCCAGCGGAACATCATCGCGAAATGCCAGACCAGCTTCAGCGGCCCTTCATCCGGAAGAGGCGTGACAGGCAGTTCCAGCGGTTTGATGTGGGTTTCGAACGGATGGAAATACCGGTCGATGAGCCGCGCAAGCAGCGGCCTGGCGATTGACACGCAAAACACTCCTCGACTGAGACCGACGCCTGATCAGGCCGCGGGCTCAATCCTGTAAACACAGCGACGACCGCCCGAGAGCTGATGTTCGGTACGTTCGACCGAGACACCGGGCCCAAGTACATCCTTGAAAAGATTGAGCTCCGACCTGCAGAACCCCTGACAGGCCGTTGCCGCGGCACAGATCGAACAGTGATTTTCGATCAGCAGATAGCCTGCCCCTTCGGGAACAAGATCGGCCATGTAGCCTTCCCGGTTGCGCAGATCGGCAAGCACTTCCAGCTTGCCGCGCAGATCCGGTGCCTTGCCAACCGCTTCGGAATAGGATTTCCGGCTTTGCGCTTCACGGTGAGCAATAAGCTTGTCGACACCTTCTTCGCCGAAAATATCGTTCAGACCGGAAATCAACCCGAGCACCAGGTTGGAATGGTTGTCGGGAAACTGCTTGTGCCCGTCCGGTGTCAGGTCCCAGACCCGCTTGGGCCGGCCGACCGAACCTTTCTGATCATCGAAGTCCACCAGCCCGTCCTGCAGCAAGCCGTCCAGATGCTGGCGAACAGCCACTGACGTCACCTTCAACCCGCTGGCAAGATCTGCCGCAGTCTGTGGGCCGGAGGATTTCAGCGCGTTCAAAAGCCGGGTTCGAGTACGATCTGCCATAGCCGTCTATATAGCGTATTTCAAAGATAAAAAAATAGTCTGCTTATCTTATTGTGAAGCGACCAGAGCATTTCCCGCCGACAAGCCTGCCTTGGCAGCCACGTTTATTTGCCAAGCGTGGCGGGAGCATGCAAGAAATGTCACTATAATATCCTGCGATGAACCGTTGTCCGGCGCCGGCCCAACTTAGTGCCTGATTGCACGATCACACGGTTTTCGCCTTGAAATATTTCGTAACCGTCGCGTCAGCATTTCCTATAGGCGCTTTAACTCTTCAAGAACCCCAATGCGACGCAAAGTCAGGAAAGTCGCCTTCATAACAATTCTTTATCTCATTTTGATTAGAAGAAATATCAATGGAGAAAATGATGGAAAAAATCAGGGCTTTCCTGAGATGGATGATGATCGATCCTCGCCATCCGGAAATTGCACAGGCTCAGTACAATGAGCTCAAGACCCAGATTCCGTCGCTCTATGCCCTCCTCATGGTCAATGCGGTTGCCGTTGCCTATACCCATTTCGATATCGCGCCGACTTATCTGACCGTCGGAATTCTTGCGCCGATCCTCTTGATCACGACCTTTCGCATGGTGGCCTGGATACGCGCCCGCAAAGTTGACCCGACACCGCAAGAAGCGATCAGCAAGATGCGGCAGACTGTCATTCTCGGCAGTCTGGTGTCCGTCATCTACATTGCCTGGTCGCTGAGCCTGGACGGCTATGGCGGACCTGCGGAGCGCGGTCATGTGGCGCTTTTCATCGCCATCACCGTCATCGGCTGTATCTTCTGCCTGATGCATTTGCCGCAGGCTGCCCTGATGGTCATGGTGATCGTGACGATCCCTTATCTGGTGCACTATCTCGGCCAGAACCAGGACGTCTACATTGCCATAGGGCTCAATATCTTCCTGGTGTGCCTGGTTGTCCTGCAGGTTCTCCTGAACGGCTATCGAGGGTTCTGCAAACTGATTGAATCGCAGTCGGACCTCGCCGCCAAACAGAAAGAAACGGAGCGTCTCAACGCAGAAAACTCCAAGCTTGCCCAAACCGACGCGCTTACCGACCTGCCGAACCGACGCTATTTCTTCAACCGGCTTGAAGCCCTGATCAGCGAAGTGGAAGGCACGGACCGGCAGTTTGCGGTCGGCGTCGTCGACCTGGACCGGTTCAAGCCCATCAACGACACCTACGGCCACCAGTTGGGCGACCAATTGCTGATGGAAGTCGGCTCGCGCCTGAAAAGCCTTGGACTGCCGAATGTCGAGATCTGCCGTCTCGGCGGCGACGAGTTCGGTTTCCTTTATCTCGGAGACATCTACGAGGCAGCCTCGACGGGGCAGTCTATTTGCGAACTGATCAGCCGCCCCTATCGGATCGGTGAACTGCAGGTTTCCGTTGGCGCGTCCTGCGGCATTGCGTTCTATCCTGACGCCGGCACTTCTGCCCATGTTCTGTTCGACCGGTCCGACTACGCCCTTTACAATTCCAAGACCAGCCTGCGCGGCCGGACGACGGTCTATTCGGCTGAACATGAAGCCCGCATCCGCTCGGAACGGGCCATCGAGGCCGCGCTTCAAAGCGCAGATCTTGCCAGCGAATTCCAGGTCTATTTCCAGCCTGTCGTCCAGTTGCCGGAACGGTTCGTTGTCGGCTTCGAGGCGTTGGCGCGGTGGGACAACCCGCAGCTTGGCAGGATTGCCCCCGACAAGTTCATTCCCATTGCCGAGCGCGCCGGCCTGATCCACAGGCTGACCCTGTCGCTGTTCGAAAAGGCGGTCGAGCAGATCAAGGCCCTGCCCGGAACGCTCTCGCTATCCTTCAATCTGTCCGCACATGACGTCACCTCCGCCGAGACAGTGGCTGCGCTGCTCGAGATCATCCGCCGCGCGGCGATAGACCCGCGGCGGATCACCTTCGAAATTACCGAGACTTCCGTGATCGGCAGTTATGAAGCGGCTGAAACCTGTCTGCAGGTTCTTCGCAATGCCGGTGTCAAACTCGCGCTCGATGACTTCGGCACCGGTTATTCCAGCCTTGGCTACCTGCACCGACTGCCTATCGACTGCGTCAAGATCGACCGCAGTTTCGTTGCCGGTATCAAGGACCCGATCGCGAGCGGCGTCGTGACCTCCATCGTCAACCTGTGCCGGTCCATGAAGATGCAGTGCGTGGTGGAAGGCGTTGAAGAAAGCAACCAGTTGGAACTTCTGGAAGCGATGCATTGCCGTTTGGTCCAGGGATACCATTTCAGCGCTCCCCTGCCTTTCGAGGACCTTCTTGCCGATGCCAGGGAAAATGGAAGGGTTGCAGGGCTTCCCCTGTCCGGTACTGCCGGAGCCAGCAGCTTTCAGTTCTTTCGCGCCTGACCGGCGATCCGGACCAATTCCACCAGACCTCTTCTAATCCGTCCGGGATTTGTTTACCTCTCCGGTCTCAACCACGAAAAACCGGGACCTGTTCATGACCGGCGGCACCAAGCGGCAAAAAGACATGCGCAAGGCCTTGCGGGTCCTGCTGCCGCGCGTTCCCTTTTCAGATGCTGAAGCCATTCTCGAAATTGCGCTCGCCGGACACCTGCGCCATCTGCCGCCCGGCATTGCCCTTTGGCAGGCCACTACCAGTCATGTCCGGCACGCCCTGACCGACTACGACACGTTACTGGACGAAGGTTATGACCGTGACGCTGCCCGGTTCTTCGTGCTGGACGAAATGAATGACGTTCTGAGCTCCTGGGGATGTGCGAAACGCCTGGAAGCTGACGATACGTCCCCAACCGAGGACTGACACCGGTGCTTAAAGCGGATCCGTGTCCGTCACACACAACCCCGGATGGGATTTGCGGGTAGCCGGCCGTTACGGCCGCCGGGCGATCAAATCGATCTCGACCAATGCATCGACGGCAAGGCCCGACACGCCAATACAGGTACGACCCGGCAATTTTCCGGGTTCGAAAAATGACCGGTAGGTGTCGTTCATAGCCTGATAATCGCGCTTGAATTCAGTCAGATAGACACGAATGAAAGTCGTGTTTTCAAGGCCGAGCCCGAGGCCGCCCAGAACGAGCTTCAGGTTTTCCATCACCCGCACAGTCTGCGCCTCTATGCCTTCCGGTAGCGGGGCGTCCGGATCGTCCGGCAGTGTCGGCATCTGGCCGGTTACAAACACCCAGCCGTCAATTTCGACGGCATGGGAGAATGGCGCGACCGGCTGTGGCGCCTGGTCGATCATGTGGTGGATCGGCAGCATGGAGGCTCCTGTTGGAAGGTTATGACAGAGCATCCAGACTAGAGAATATCGGGCCCCTCGGGAAACAGGTTTCCATCGCTGCGAGCCTTAAAATCAGATGCGCTCGTAGATCCACTGTTCGGGAACATGAGCGGTGACCGCCTCGCCCGCCGCAACCTTCCCCGGGATTTCGACATAGCCAACAAGGCCTCGCAGGCGCTTTGCCTTTTGCGGGAACAACAGGTCCAGTCCTTCCCGGCCGGGATTGGCTTCGGCAATCGCCTCGCCTGCGAAACGGCAGGGTTTGTTGTCACCGTCCACACGTATAACCACACCGCCCTCGAACACCAGCCGGGTGCGCGGTGGCACCATCGTAAGGTTGGGAATGCCGGACAAGGTAATGTTGCCGCCGATCCATTCGGCTTTCAGTTCGGCAATCTCCATGCGAGTGGCAATCAACGATAGTTCCTCGGCGGACAGGATGGATATCTGGCGCTCATTGCACATTTCGGTGCCACGCGGATACCAGGGTTCGCGGCCACCGGACCTCCGGGTGTATCCGCCATGCCGGTCTCCCGAAATGCCTTCGAACGTCATCTCCAAAGCATCCGTTGCAGTGGTCCTGAAGTCTTCCGCAGAGACTGTCCTGAAAACGCCCTCCACCTTGCCGCTTGTCCTGAATGCAGGCGTAATCCGAAAATCATTGGCAAGAAGCTGAAGCTGGTCTGTCATGCGGGGTTTCCTGTCACTGTCGAGAGGCGATGCTAGGGCGCTGGCGCCTTCCTGACCAACAAAACTCATTGATGATTTCATAAGCGCGAAAGATCGATCCGCTGCGCTCGAGATTTGAACCGGATACGGCTCTTTTCAGGTTGGCTCGGAGAGGAATTTCTCTTTGCGCAAGCCGTCCAGGCATCGGACGATTTTCCGCGCGTGGTAGAGCATCGCAACCCAACCGGTTTCCAGCGCAAGATTGCCTGTTGCGCCCTCGGGCATGGCTGTCATCCAGTCATCCTCCAGGCCCGGGACGGTCTGCCGCGGGCGTCCATCCAGGACAGCCGAGAACTCATCTTCCAGACGCTTGTCCATGCGAGCGACAAGCGCATCTATCCCCGACCTGGCCTGAGCTTCCACCGTTTCCCGCGTGACGTCGGAACGGGCTTCGCGGTAAAGCACCACGTATTGGGCCAGCACGATTACCAGCATGTTGAGGTCGCTGGCGGAGCGTGTGAACGACGACCAGGGAGCTTGCTCGATCCGATAGGACCTGGCGGTGGCGATCAGCGTGCTCGCTGCCGTTCGAAGCCGGGCGAGATCCTGAAGGTCCGTATCCGCCTTGCCGCCTTCCGCCCGCAGGCAACTTCGGCAGGCGTTGAGGTAATCGGACGCCAGCTCCTTGAAGCTTGCGCCAGTGCGGTTGGGAAACAGCAGCCATGCCGCGGCAAGCCCCACGCCTGCGCCAATCATCGTGTCGTAGAGACGCGACCAGAGTTCATCGATGGGCAGACCTTCAAGCGTCTGAAGCCCCATGACCACCAGGAAACTGATGATACCGGAGGCGATGGCGTAATTGCGGTCGAGGAAAACGATGACCCCGGGTATGGCAATGACAACCAGTACCAGCCTGACGGACGGAAACTCCGCCAGGGCCGGGTCGACCAGCATGGCCAGAACAACGCCGCCCGCCGTCCCGCCTATCCGCTGTGCGGTTCGGAGCAGTGTCGCCCCGAGGCTGTTCGACAGCACGATGATGATGGTGAGCGTGACCCAATAGGCGTGATTGAGATCGAACGCGAGCCCAAGGGAAAAGCCGATCCCGGCTGCGACACCTGCCTGAAGTGACAAGCGCCAGGAAAGCTTCCGCAACCAGCCGCCCTCGCGGCTGTCGTCATCCGTACCGAGGCTCAGGCGAACCGGCTGGTCTTTTGCCGCCAGCAGCCACAGACGCTTGAAAGCCTGGGCAATGCGCAATTCCTGAAACCGGTCATGTGCCGTTACTGCCGCATCGGCCTGCAGCCAGCTCGCGGCAGGTGCGCTTTCGCCGGTTTTGCCTTCCCCGACATCGCTCTCTTCCGGAACGCCCTCACCGGTTTCAAGGCGATGGACAAGCCGGTCGACCGCACGGCCAAAGCCGTCATCTTGTGCCAGTCGGGTGCGTGCGTCCCGGGACAGCTGGTCGCGCGCATCGCCCACCACTTCCAGGGCAAGTTCCACCATGATAGCCGCTTCCGGCGACATGCCCTGCAACTCACCTTCCGGTCTGAGCAGATCGGCACAGACCTGAAGCTCCATGCGCAGCTTCGCCAGATCCCTGATCCGAACGGCCGCATCGCCGGACGAACCGGTCGCCCGGCCTGACAGCTGCCTCAGATAGGTTGCCATCGCCTGACGATTTGCAGCCTCGACCCGCAGGTAGGTTCGGTATGTCGAAGGCCGCCAGGGCCCTGTGCGAACCACGAGCGCTGTCACCATTCCAAGCACCGCCATGACCGGAAGCCAGAGGCCGGGCGATCCTCCGACGTTGCCGAGGACCACGAAAAGCCAGCAAATCGCCATGCTGCGCCCAGCGCGTTGCCAGAAGGGACCAAGCCCCTGCATGGCAAAGCCGAGCATGATCGCGGCGATCCAGAGCCCTTGCAGAACGGTTGAGGCGCTTTTCCCCGACATCTCGGCGACAACAGCGCCAAGAGCAAACAGGGTCGTCAGCAGAACGCCAAGCTTCAGGATACCGAGGACCTCGGCCTTTCTGGTGGAAACCGGCGTGAACATCAGGCAGTGGCCGCCGCTCGCGGCTGCCAGAACGGCCAGTTTGAAGGCCGACTGACCGGGCACGAAGCTTGCCACGACATTTGCCAGGAAGACCGCTCCGAGCACGGTCAGCATCAGATGAACGCCGCGCATCAGCCGCAGGCCGCCGGGATCCGTGCGCAGGAGACTTGTCTTTATGTCCGAAGCGGCTTGCAGCATCTGTCTGACTTGAACCCGGCTCTTCAGGGCAAAATCCCCGACGTTCTGAATGGAAATCTTTTATGCGGACTGCATTGTCTCGTGTCCATGGCGCTTTGACCGGGTGGACGCAGGCTTGCCGCCGAAGATCAGTCGGACGACTTGCCGTCGACAACAGTAAATTCGGCAAAGACCGGCCAGTGATCGGAACCGTTGAAGTGTCCGAGTTCGCAGTTTTTGACCGCAAGCCCGCTCCTGACGAAAAAATGGTCGAGTTCGAGACCGATGCCCGGAACAGGGGCAAGCCAAGTCGGGGTCCAACGGCTGCCGCAGACTGCCTTGCGCACCCCTGCCGTTTCCTGAAACCGTTTCAGCAGCGGCGCCCAGGAGGCGGCGTTCATGTCGCCGGCAACAAGAACAGGTCCCGGCGTCCTCGACACTTCGGATGCAAGCTTCTGAAGGATGTCCGCCTGGTGCAGATAGAAGTCACGCCTGAAAGGCGGCAGTGTGTGAACTGCAAGGACACTCACACAGGGCTCCGCCTGCATACCGCAGTAAATCGCTTTTGTAATCGCGTATGGGTTCCCGCCTACAGGGATCAGTTCAACGCTGTGCGGCGCAGTGCGCGAGAGGATAACTGCGGCGGGACGTCCACCAAGCGCCTGATCGGGCGTTCCGGCCACATGCAGCATGCCTTCAAACCGGTCGAGCAGCCCTTGGTCGGCAGGTACCGGCAGCTCCGTGAGGATCATGAGATCGAAGCCGCGGGCGCTGTTTTCCTCAACCAGATTGCCGAGCGCTGCGGCGCTGCCGAAGAGATTTGCGGTGACGACGCTGATCGCCGGTTCTGCCGCATTGGCGGTTGGGGCGAAGCGTCCGTTGTCGAAGATGCCCATGCGCATGAGAGCGACCACCGACAGGCAGATAGCCAGTGCCGCCATGTTCCAGTTCCGGAAGAAGACGAACCCTGCAGCAAACAGCAGTCCGGCAAGAACATATTGGGTCTGAAAATGAGCCAGCAGATCGACGGGCCAGCCGACTGCCGCCAGAAACGAGGCGAGAACGGCGATGGCGAAGGCCGCAAACAGACAGACGAGAGTTCTGTGGAACATGCCTTGTGCCGCTCGCAAGGACAAAAATTGCCGGTGGCCGGTTTATACCGCCGGGCAAAAAAGATGCCGGCCCGTTTCCGGGGCCGGCACATTCGGGAAACAGGGGGCACGCCCCCCATTTCAGCTTCCAGGCCGTTCGCTTAGCGCGTAAGCGGCTTGTACTTGATCCGGCGCGGGTCGGCGGCATGCGCGCCAAGGCGGCGGACCTTGTCCTTTTCGTAGTCTTCGAAGTTGCCTTCGAACCATTCCACATGGCTGTCGCCTTCAAAGGCGAGCATGTGTGTGGCCAGACGGTCGAGGAACATACGATCGTGGCTGATGATAACGGCGCAGCCGGCGTAGTTTTCCAACGCGTCTTCCAGAGCTGCCAGCGTCTCGGTGTCGAGGTCGTTGGTCGGCTCATCAAGCAGCAGAACGTTGGCGCCCTTCTTCAAGACCTTGGCCAGATGCACGCGGTTGCGCTGACCGCCGGAAAGGTCGCCGACCTTGGCCTGCTGGGCAGCTCCCTTGAAGTTGAAGGACGAGCAATAGGCACGGGAGTTGATTTCCTTGTCGTCGAGGTAGATGACCTCGGCACCGCCGGAAATTTCTTCCCAGACCGTGTTGTTCGGGTTGAGCGCATCGCGCGACTGGTCAACATAGCCAAGGTGCACACTGTCGCCCACGACGACCTTGCCCTTGTCCGGCGTTTCCTGACCGGTGAGCATCTTGAACAGGGTCGTCTTGCCGGCGCCGTTCGGGCCGATCACGCCGACGATGCCACCGCGCGGCAGCTTGAACGACAGGTTGTCGATCAAGAGACGGTCTTCAAAGCCCTTGGAAACACCATCGACTTCGATGACGTTGGCACCGAGACGCTCGCCAACCGGGATGAGGATCTGTTCGATGGACGGCTGACGCTCTTCCTGGGCGGTCAAGAGGTCTTCAAAGGCCCGGATACGGGCTTTCGACTTGGTCTGACGGCCTTTCGGGCTCATGCCCATCCACTCGCGCTCACGGGCAATCGCCTTGGAGCGAGCCATGTTCTCGCGGCCTTCCTGCTCCATGCGCTTGGTCTTCTTTTCCAGATAGACCGAGTAGTTGCCTTCGTAAGGGATGCCCTGACCGCGGTCGAGCTCCAGAATCCAGCCCGTGACATTGTCGAGGAAGTAGCGGTCGTGGGTGATGATCAGGACGGAGCCCTTGAACTCACGCAGGTGACGCTCCAGCCAGTGAACGGTTTCAGCGTCCAGGTGGTTGGTCGGCTCATCCAGCAGCAGCAGGTCCGGCTCGGACAGCAGCAGCTTGCAGAGCGCGACGCGGCGGCGCTCACCACCGGAAAGATTGTCGACGGCTGCATCTGATGGCGGGCAGCGCAGGGCTTCCATCGCCATTTCCACCTGGCTTTCCAGGTTCCACAGATCCTGCGCGTCAATCTCGTCCTGAAGCTGTGCGGCTTCCTCGGCGGTTTCGTCCGAGTAGTCCATCATCAACTCGTTGTAGCGGTCGATTTTTGCCTGCTTGTGGGCAACACCTTCCATGACGTTTTCCATCACGGTCTTGGTGTTGTCGAGCTGCGGTTCCTGCGGCAGATAGCCGACCTTCGCACCCTCGGCCGCCCAGGCCTCACCGGTATATTCCTTGTCGATACCGGCCATGATCTTCAGAAGGGTCGACTTACCCGCACCGTTCGGGCCCAGGATACCGATCTTGGCGTCCGGGTAGAACGAGAGATGGATGTTGTCGAGAACCTTCTTGTCGTTATAGGCCTTGGACAGGCCATGCATGTGATAGATGAACTGGCGCGCCATGGGGCTCCGCTTCTCCGCTTTCAAAATCTGATGGGATTCTCAGGAATTCTGCGGCGTCTTTTAGGGGAAATGGCGCCTGGGGGCAATGGGGGGATTTGCCTGAGAACGCCTGTAGAGTTCGTCTCGCAATCAGGCATTACCTGTGCAATCGCAATTAGACCTCTTCCTTGGCCAACTTCCAGCCACCCTCGCTTTGGGATAAGTGTCCTTTTCATTGGACAGTTTACGGACCGACTCCGATTACCAAAGTTTCCAGAAAGCACGCCGCCCCACTCGCGTTAAACGCCGGCCGCTATATTCAGAATTGCAGTTACGCCCAAGAACCTGCCCACCCTGTCATTCCGGACAAGTGCAGCTACGCTGCATGCCGATCCGGAACCCAGCGTGTCAGCGTGAGCAAAGCGAACACTCAATTTGCCGCGCATGGCGCGACATATCTCTGGATTCCGGATCGGCGCTCGACACCTGTCTCACTTGTCCGGAATGACGGCGGAATACGCCGTTTCACTGACGAAGTGAGCCGAAAGCGCTTCGAGGGTGACGAAATTTGCGTACCAACTCTGCCCATTCGGCTCTTTTCTCCCCCAACCGAAGACCTTAAGGTCACCTCACCTTTCTTCATCACCCCACCGGACCTGCCATGACCTCCATCGATATTCTGATGCCCCGCCCGATGCTGCCGATCGTTCAGGAGCAGCTTGATGCCGCCTTTACCGTGCACCGGCTCTACGAGGCCGACAATCCGGAGGCGCTGCTGGCGGAAATCGGCGGGAAAATCCGTGGGGTTGCCATGGCATTCGGGCCGGTCAACGCCGAGTTGCTTGCGAAAATCCCGAACGCGGAGATCGTCTCCAGTTTCGGTGTCGGCTATGACCACGTCAACACGGACGATTGCCTGGCGGCGAAGGTGATGGTGACCCATACGCCCGATGTGCTGACGGAAGAAGTTGCCGATACGGCGGTCGGGCTGATGATCATGACCATCCGCGAATTCGGCCAGGCCGAACAGTGGCTTCGCCAGGGCAATTGGGAAAGCAAGGGGCCCTACAGGCTTACCGGGGCGACCATGCAGGGACGTACGCTCGGCATCTTTGGTCTGGGGCGCATCGGCAAGGCGATTGCCAAGCGGGCCGAAGCCTTCGGCATGAAGATCCATTACCATGGACGCAGCAAACAGGACGACGTCTCCTACCCCTATCACGCGACGCCGAAGGCGCTGGCTGCCGCCTGCGACACGCTGATGGTGGTGGCGCCTGGTGGCGCGGAAACGAAACATGCGGTCAATGCAGAGGTGCTGGAAGCACTCGGGCCGGATGGCATCGTCATCAATATCGGCCGTGGCACCGTCATCGACGAGGCCGCATTGATCGCGGCCCTTGAAAACGGCACGATCTACGGTGCCGGTCTCGACGTCTTCGAGAACGAGCCGCATGTGCCCGAAGCCCTTCTGAAACTGCCAAGGGTCACCGTACTGCCGCATGTCGGTTCCGCCTCGCAGGCGACCCGCAATGCCATGGGTCAGCTCGTGGTCGACAACCTGAAAAGCTGGTTCGAAACTGGCGCGGCCATAACACCAGTGCCGGAAATGCGCTGAGATTGAGGGCGTGCCAGGGCTGCAGGCAGCCCGACTCGATTCTTTTCCCAGCTCAGTATTTGACACGCCCGACTTGTGCCTTAGGTTTATGGATCAAGCGCATCCCTTCTGCTTGTGATGCGCTTACCCGATAGGCGTGGATCCATCAGACCACATAAACCACGCCGGGATGCCGACTGGGGCGGCTGGTGAACCAAAAGACGAATGCGTTCAGAAGCCTACTCAACACCGGCTGTTCGCCCGGATCCGTCAGCGGGTCCAGTTTGCCTGCGGAAGTGGCCCGTTTGCTCGGGGTACCTCGCAACGGCAGAAGACGACATCCCAGGTCGCAGAAGGTGGCTGGCGACGTAACCTCCGCCAGCACCCTGGGCCGGCCCCTTCCGGGCCGGTCCGCATCGAAACACCTGTTGCTGAGGAAAGGCCCAAAACTGAACCTTCTCATTCCTCTGCTCTGGCCGGGCACCTGAACGGTGTAAAGGTACTGCCCATGTTTGCGCTGACGGTCATCATCGTCAGAATGTCGGCAAAGGCGAATTCGGCGGGTGTTTTCGGGCAAACGGCTTTCGCCGCGAAACACCCCCCTTCAATAAAGGCATCATGTTCGGCAACGAAACCGGGCCGCATTTGCGAACGACTGACATTTTCGAACGCCACCCGGACGATCTCCTGGTAGTAGGCGCATCTTCTGGCGCGCTTTTGTTCGCGTGTTTCCTCGGCAGATGCTTGGGAGAAAACGGCTGCTACCGCGACAAGCGCCAACGGCAAGGCAAACAAGGTTCTTGGAACGGACAAGGCTGACTCCGTCGGAAGCGGCAGGACATTTCCAGAGGCAGAGGCGCCCGGGCGAATGAAGGGATCCGCCCGGACAAGAAAACTCAGTCGTGGAGACTTTCGGCAAGTGCGGCTGCGATATCGGCAATCGCCTTGTTGCGGTCGTCAAAGGAAGCGTCGGTCTGCGTGATATAGACCGCGATCACGACGGGCTCCCGGTCGTCGGGCCAGATCACGCCAATGTTGTTGCGCGAGCCATTTGCCCCAGCCCCGGTCTTGTCGGCGACCGGCCATTCTTCCGGCAGCCCGGCACGCAGGGTCGCGTTGCCCACCTTGTTGTCCAGCAGCCAGCCTGTCAGCTGGGCCCTGGCGGTGGACGAAAGGGCATTGCCCAGAACCAGTTTCTGCAACGTGGCAACTGCCGCTGCCGGGGTGGTGGTGTCACGGGCATCGCCCGGCCGGCCTTCATTGAGACCCGGCTCCGTCCGGTCCAGCCGGGTGATGGTGTCGCCAATACCCCGAAGGTAATCCGTCAGTCCTGCCGGTCCACCGACAGCTTCCAGCACGAGATTGGCCGCCGCATTGTCGCTGATCGCAACGGCCGCTTCACACAGTTCCAGATAGGTCATTCCTCCGGAGCCGATCTTTTTCTCGGTAACCGGCGAATAGGAGACGAGGTCTTGCGAGCGGATCTTCACGCGGCGTTCCGGCTGAACCTCTCCCTGCTCGCCCTTTTCCAGAAGGGCCGCACACAGAAAGGCCTTGAAGGTGCTGTTGAGCGGAAAACGCTCGTCGGCGCGGTGGGTCCAGGTCTTGCCGGTTTCCGTATCCAGCACCGCAACCCCGATCCGGGCAGACAGTCGGCTCTCGGCACCGGTGACGGTTTTCTCAAGTGGTGCGGGATCGAACCCGGCGGCGTGTGCCAATCCGGAAATCGCCGGAAACCCGGCAAAAAAGGCAAGGGAAAGCGTCAACGCGTTACGGCGTGTCCAGAGTTTCATCTTCAACTCCAATGATGAATACAAACAGCCCGAACCGGTGTGGTGTGTCGCCCCCCCGCACCATTCGTCTTCGGGACACCGCGACAGTGCCGCTGCCTCAGATATAACGCAAATGATGAATACTGAGGTTAGACATGAGTAAAACTTGGCCTAAGTTGGATCCGGATGGACGTCTCGAAACTTCCGCTCAATGCCTTGAGAGCCTTTGAAGCCTCTGCAAGGCTCTGCAGCTTTACACGCGCCGGCCTGGAACTGCGGGTATCGCAGACTGCCGTCAGCCACCAGGTGAAGGCGCTGGAGGACGTGTTGCAGGTGTCGCTGTTCGAGCGCCTTCCGCGCGGCGTTGCCCTGACGGATGAAGGACTGGCGCTGTTACCTGTACTGAGCGATGCCTTCCGGCGGATGAGCGATGCGCTCAGCCGGTTCGAGGATGGCAACTACCGGGAGGTGCTGACAGTCGGCGCCGTCGCCACTTTCGCGACTGGCTGGCTGTTGCCCCGCCTTTCCGGCTTTGCCAGGGCCCATCCGCAGATCGATCTCCGGCTGAAAACCAACAACAACCGCGCGGATATTCTGGCAGATGGTCTCGACTGTTTCCTGCGCTTCGGCGACGGGGCCTGGCATGCCACCAACGCGGTCAAGCTGATGGACGCCCCGCTATCGCCTATCTGTTCACCTGGAATCGCTGCCCGGCTATCCAAGCCGGCAGACCTTGTGCACGAGCCCTTGCTGAGATCCTACAGGTTGGATGAATGGGCCATGTGGTTCCAGGCAGCGAAACTGCCGCCACCACGGGCGCGTGGCTGGATGTTCGACAGTTCTCTTGCGATGGTTGAAGCCGTCACGCAGGGCGCAGGCGTCGCACTGGTGCCGACAGCAATGTTCAGCCGCCCCCTCGCGTCCGGCGCGATCGTGCAGCCTTTCCAGACCAGTGTCCTGACGGGAAGCTACTGGCTGACCTGGCTGAAGTCGCGAGAGGAGACCAGCGCCATGCAGAAGTTCCGCTTGTGGATGCTGGAGACAGTTACGGAGTAAATGGAGGCAATCGCCCACCTCAAGGTTTTCGACCCTTCACCATTTCGCGTTTGCCGGCGAAGCCTTCAGCCTTTTCAATCTCGAACCCGGCAGCCTGAAGATTGCGGCGAACCCAGCCGGCAGCCGTGTAAGTTGCCAGTGTTCCGCCATGGGCCGTCAGGTCAGCCGCCACCTTCAGAAGGTCCGCGTCCCAGAGCTCCGGATTGCGAGCCGGACTGAAACCGTCGAGAAACCAGGCATCGATGGGGGCAATTGCCGGTTCTCCTCCCTCGCCCTCACCTGCCATTCCGGCGTTCAGCTCACCGATCAGCTCACGCGCATCGCCAATGCCGATCTGGAGGTTGGCTCCGGCAATTTTCAGGCTGTTCCAACCCGGCTCAGGCGACCAGGCCTGCAGCAGCTCTTCTGCCAGCGGGGCCAGTTCGGGAAAGGCCGCGAGGGACCGTGCCAGTTGCTCTCCCGACATCGGGAACAGTTCGAAGGTCAGGAAGGTCAGGTCCGGCCGATTGGTCCTTTCCTGCCATGCCGTAAGGGTGGTGAGGAAATTGAGGCCTGTCCCGAAGCCGAACTCTGCAATGGTGAAACGCTCGCAGCCATCGAAGCGGCCAGGCAAGCCGTTTCCTTGCAGAAACACATGACGCGTTTCCGCAAGCCCCCCGGCCTTGGAAAAATACGTGTCGTTGAAGCCTTCAGCCCGGGGCACATCGCCCTGCAGCCATTCCAGATCCGGTGCCTTGATCGACATGATCTTGAGGTTTCCTTCGGGGCGCACCCATCAGCCTTTGCCATTTGCAACGCGTTCTCATAAGAGAGCCGGCAGGATCAATCAATCTCAAAGGACCCCGCCCCATGGCAGCAACCGACGCCGAAACTTTCGATGTTGCCATTGCCGGAGCCGGTATTTTCGGTCTCGCTGTTGCCCGGGCAGCGATCGAGGCCGGACTGAAGGTGGTAGTTCTGGAGAAAAGCCACGTCGGCGCCGGGTCCAGTGGAGGTGTGCTGGGGGCGTTGATGCCGCACATGCCGGCACGCTGGAACCCCAAGAAGGAATTCCAGTTCCAGGCCCTGCTGTGTCTGGAAGACCGCATCCGCCAACTGGAAAGCCAAACAGGGCTTCCCTGCGGCTATCACCGCTGTGGACGCATCCTGCCGCTGACGACAGCCGACAAGCTGGAGCACCATCTGGAGCGAGCGGAAGAAAGCAAGCTGCGCTGGCAACCTCAGGAAACCGGCTTTTCCTATGTGGTTGAACCTGCCGGAAGCCGGTCTGACTGGCTGGACGCGAAAGCCGCTCCCTTCGGCATCGTCTATGAAACCCTTGCCGCGCGGATCTCCCCGAGGGCTTATCTGGCAAGCCTTGCCAGCTTCGTCCGCCAGAACGGCATCCTGCGGGAAGGCGTTGAAGCGGTCGGTTATGACGATGCAACACAGACCGTTCTGCTCGCCGACGGGCAGACCTCGATTCAGACTCGGCAATTCGTCGTTTCGGGTGGATTTGCGGCCTTCGACCTGATCGAAACGCTGACCGGCGAACGCATCGGACGTGGAGAGAAAGGCCAGGCCCTTGTGCTGGAGGGCAAGGGACTGGAAGACAGGCCAGCGATCTATTGCGACGGGCTTTACGTCGTGCCGCATGACGACGGTACCGTCGCCATTGGCAGCACATCCGACCGGGATTTTGAAGACGCCGCCCCCTCTCCAGTCCGTTCAGCCGAACTGCTGGAACGCGCCACCGCCTTTTGTCCGCTATTGAAGGGCCGCGAGGTTCTTTCCGACTGGGCCGGTATCCGGCCCCGCAATCACAGGCGGGACCCGCTGGCTGGAAGACTGCCTGGCTTTGACACCGCCTTCGCGGCAACAGGCGGCTTCAAGATATCCTTCGGGATTGCACATCTGATAGCGGATGCTCTGGTGGCGGAGATGACCGGCAGAGAACCTGTTGTTCCTCTGCCAGAGACATTCCGCCCGGCACACCACTTCGGCAGCGGCAGACTGGACGCAGATCGCTAAAGGAACTCACGTTCACGCAATCGCCGACGGCAAAAGCCGACGACGCGCATGCAATGAAGGGTTGTATATGCGATTGCAGGTGATGTGACATGACCGCGAACTTGACGCGGTTCTTTCAATCACAATCGGTTTACGCACCTGCTGCCTAGATGGCAGCAACCACCGCGTAAAGACCGTAAAGGCTGAGCGAAATCGTCCCCCAGAACAGGAGATTTTTCGCCACCAAAAATGGCAAATTCATAGACCCACCCTGATGAGCTGCATAGTCAGCCTGCTTCCTCCTCTCCACCCCAGAGGATTCAACTTCGGTTCCGGCTGTAGCTGCTCTCGCCATTTCGGCAATCCTTGAACGACTTAACCAATGGCCATCTGGAACCCATTTCCATCGGCCACACACAGTACCGTTTACGTCGTAAATGGTTAAAACCCGTTTAAGATTAACATGAATCTTTTCTTAATTTACAGCACAATGAAATTGTTGATATGCACAAATTATGGCCCGGCCCGCGCAGCTCTTGCGCGTCCCTCCCTGCCGGTCTTGTTTGATCCGACCTGAAGGAAGCCCTGCAGCATGAGCCTTGAAAGCGTTCGCAACCACCTTGCCAGTGCCGCCCCCGAACTTGAAGTCATCGTGACGGAAGACAGCAGTGCCACGGTTGACCTTGCCGCCAAGGCACATGGGGTCGAGCCCGGTCAGATTGCCAAGACGCTGTCGTTTCAGCTCAAGGACAAGATCTTTCTGGTGGTTGCCCGCGGCGATGCCCGCATGGACAACAAGAAGGCGAAAGCAACCTTTGGTGGCAAGGTGAAGATGCTGGGCCTTGATGAAGTGGAAACGCTGACGGGACACCCCGTCGGCGGCGTATGCCCTTTCGGCCTTGCCCAGCCGTTGCCTGTCTACTGTGATGTCTCGCTGAAGGAATATGACGTGGTCATTCCCGCCGCCGGCGCGACCAATGCCGCTGTCAGGATACCGCCGGAGCGCATGGCGGAAATCACCGGTGCGGAATGGGTGGATGTCTGCCAGCCGCCGCAGGATGCGTCGCAGCAGGCATAAGAGCCACATGAAGCCAGACATTCGCCCGGTGTCTGCCAGGCGTTACGCCCGGTAATAGTCCCGGTACCATTCGACGAACCTGGCAACGCCTTCCTGCACTGTGGTCTTCGGGCGGTACCCCGTGAGGCTTTGCAGCAGATCCGCATTGGCCCATGTCGCCGGAACATCGCCGGCCTGGATCGGCATGAGATTGCGTTCGGCGGTCCGGCCCGTAGCTACCTCAATGGCTTCGATGAACTCGGTCAGCTGAACGCAGGTCGAGTTGCCGATGTTGACCACTCGCCAGGGAGCAACCGGTGAAAGGCTGTCGCCTTCCTTCACCCCTTCTCCCTCGGCCGGGCGAACAGGCACTGCGTCCATCAGCAGCCGGATGCCTTCGACGAGATCTTCCACATAGGTGAAGTCCCGTTTCATGTCGCCGTAGTTATAGACGTCGATCGGCTTGCCTTCGAGGATCGCCTTGGTGAACTTGAAGAGAGCCATGTCGGGCCGTCCCCAGGGACCGTAGACGGTGAAGAAGCGGAACATCGTCACCGGAAGGTCGTAGAGATGGGCATAGGAATGCGCCATCGACTCTGTTGCCTTCTTGGTCGCCGCGTAGAACGACATCTGGTGGTCAGCCTTATCGGTCTCCGCATAGGGCATTTCGGTGTTGGCGCCATAGGCTGACGACGTGGACGCCAGCAGCATGTGTTCCGGCGGGAAGGCCCTGGCTGCCTCGAGCAGCTCGAACGTTCCGCAGATATTGCTTTCCAGGTAGGAGCGCGGCGCTTCGATGGAGTAGCGGACACCGGCCTGCGCTGCCAGATGAATGACAAAATCCGGCCGCTCCGTACGGAACAGGGACATCAGCAGGTCCGGCGCCTCAACGCGGTCGTTCACCGGCTTGAAATGCTCGTTCTGCATCAGCATCTGCTGCCGGCGTTCCTTCAGGCGGACATCATAGTAATCCGTCATGGCATCGAGGCCGATCACCCGAAAGCCGTCCTTCAGCAGTCGGGTACACAGGTAAAAGCCGATAAACCCCGCAGAGCCGGTCACCAGAACGGTTTTCATGATTTGCCCAAAGCCTTTCGATCAAAAATTCATTTTACAAAACGCGTAAGTAGGTCAGCCAAGTTATTAAAAGGCTTCGAAGGTTCGGGCAATGGCGAAGTCTGCCCGAACCCTCTTGGCCACCTGGAACCGCGACACTTACAGACGCCACAACACCTAGTACAAAATGGATTACCGCGGCGTGACACGCCCACAGAGCTTCTGAAAAACGACCTGTTAACGAACGAAATTCCAGCTCGCCTGGCCGGGATATCGCATCGGTCCCATACACGAAAAAGCCACCCGCGTCCTTGCAACGCGGATGGCTGTCTTTCGCATGCTTGGGCAGGTCATCAGCCTGGCAAGGTCACTTTCGGCCTCTTGTCAGATGCCGCCGCCGTCGGCGGAGAAGCTGTTCAGGAACCCGCGCTTGCGCAGATATTCAACGATCTCCTCGGCAACTTCTTCCGGTTCCCGGCCGACGTTGCGAATATGAAGTTCCGGATTTTCCGGCGCTTCATAGGGGCTGTCGATACCGGTGAAGTTCTTGATCTCGCCCCGGTCGGCCTTGGCATAAAGGCCCTTCGGGTCGCGTTTGCGGCATTCCTCGATGGGCGTATCGACAAAGACCTCTATGAACTCACCGTCTTCCAGGAGATCGCGCGCCATCTGCCGCTCCGAGCGGAACGGCGAGATGAAGGATACCAGCGTGATCATGCCTGCGTCCGCAAAGAGCTTGGCCACCTCGCCGACACGGCGGATGTTTTCCACCCGGTCGGCATCGGTAAAGCCCAGGTCCTTGTTGAGGCCATGGCGGACGTTGTCGCCGTCGAGCGTATAGGTGTGCCGCCCGTCGACATGCAGTTTCTTTTCGACGATCGACGCGATGGTCGACTTGCCGGACCCGGAGAGGCCGGTGAACCAAAGGACTGCCGGCTTCTGACCGAGTTTTTCAGACCGGGCGTTCTTGTCGACGTCGAGGGCCTGCCAGTGAATGTTGCTTGCCCGGCGCAGCGCAAACCAGACCATGCCCGCACCAACCGTCGAGTTGCTCATCCGGTCGATCAGGATGAAGGAACCGGTCGTGTGGTTGGCCTCATAGGGATCGAACGGCACCGCGGAGGACAGTGAGAAATTGCAGAACGCGATTTCATTCAATGCCAGCGTCTTGCCGGCCACATGCTCGAACGTATTGACGTTGATCTTGTGCTTGATCTCGGAGACCGTCGCCGTCACCGTGCGAGTGCCGATCTTCAGGAGATAGGGCCTGCCCGGCAGCAACGGCTCGTCGGACATCCAGATGACGTGGGCGGCAAACTGGTCAGCAACATCCGGGCGATGTGCGGTCGATGTCAGAAGATCGCCGCGGGAGATGTCGATTTCATCTTCCAGCGAAATGGTGACTGCCTCGCCTGCCCGGGCGGAGCTGACTTCACCGCTTGCGCCGATGATCAACTTTACTTTGGACTGCTTTGCCGGACCGGCAACCACCAGTTCGTCGCCAACCGACACCTGGCCGCTGGCCACCGTACCGGAATAGCCGCGGAAATCGAGGTTGGGCCGGTTGACCCACTGCACCGGGAAGCGGAACGGGGCTTCCAGCACATGCTCGCCCACCTGAACCGTCTCCAGGTGCTCCAGAAGGGTCGGTCCGGAATACCAGTCCATCTTGTCGCTGCGCCCGGTGACGTTGTCGCCATAGCGCGCCGACATCGGAATTGCCTGCAGGGTTTCGAAATCAAAGCCGTTGGCAAAGACCTCGAATTCCTTGCGGATTTCCTCAAATCGTTCCTGAGAATAGCCGACAAGGTCGATCTTGTTGATCGCCAGCACGACGTGGCGGATGCCCAGCAGCGACGCGATGAACGCGTGGCGACGGGTCTGGACCATCAGGCCGTTGCGGGCATCAACCAGCAGCACGGCAAGGTCGGCGGTGGAAGCGCCGGTGGCCATGTTGCGAGTGTATTGTTCGTGGCCCGGGGTATCGGCAACGATGAACTTGCGCTTTTCGGTCGCAAAGAACCGGTAGGCAACGTCGATGGTGATGCCCTGCTCGCGCTCGGCCTCAAGACCGTCGACCAGCAGTGCCAGGTCTATGTCCTCTCCCACGGTGCCATGCTTTCTGGAATCGCGTTCCAGCGCGGCCAACTGGTCTTCGAAGATCAGCTTGGTGTCGTACAGCAGGCGGCCGATCAGGGTCGACTTGCCATCGTCAACGGATCCGCAGGTCAGGAAGCGGAGCTGGTCCTTGCTTTCCTGTGCCAGGATATATTCGGTGACGGCTGTCTCTGCAGCTTCCTGAATGTTCTCGATCGTCATCTTAGAAATATCCTTCCCGCTTCTTCTTCTCCATCGACGCACTTTCATCCTTGTCGATGAGGCGGCCCTGGCGTTCGGATGTACGGGCAATCAGCATTTCGCGGACAATGGCGGGCAGCGTATCGGCATCCGATTCAATGGCGCCGGTCAGCGGGTAGCAGCCGAGCGTGCGGAAGCGGACCATCTTTTCCTCGATCTCTTCGCCGGGCTGCAGTTTCATGCGGTCGTCGTCGACCATGATCAGCATGCCGTCGCGGTTCACGACCGGGCGCTTTGCAGCGAAATAGAGCGGCACCATCGGGATGTCTTCCGTCAGGATGTACTGCCAGATATCCAGCTCGGTCCAGTTGGACAGCGGAAACGCACGGATGCTCTCGCCCTTTGCCACACGGGCATTGTAGAGGTTCCACAGTTCCGGCCGCTGGTTCTTCGGGTCCCAGCCGTGATTGGAATTGCGGAAGGAGAAGACGCGCTCCTTGGCGCGCGACTTTTCCTCGTCCCGGCGCGCGCCGCCGAAGGCGGCATCGAAGCCGTATTTGTTCAGCGCCTGTTTCAGCGCCTCGGTCTTCATGATGTGCGTATGAACCGAGGAGCCGTGGGAAAACGGGCCGATATTCTTTTCAAGCCCTTCCGGATTGGTATGGACGATCAGGTCCATGCCGAGACGCGCGGCGGTCTCGTCACGGAAGGTGATCATGTCCCGGAATTTCCAGGTCGTATCCACATGCAGCAGCGGAAACGGCGGCTTGGACGGATAGAATGCCTTCATCGCCAGGTGCAGCATGACGCCGGAGTCCTTGCCGATGGAATAGAGCATCACCGGATTGGAGAATTCGGCCGCGACTTCGCGGATGATGTGGATGCTTTCTGCTTCCAGCCGCTTCAGATTGCTGAGGCGCTCGGGCGAGATCCCGTGAGATTGCATGTTCATGTTCGCTTTTCCGTTTGGCCGGCGAACCGGCCGTATCAATCGTTCGTCACGGGCCAACCGCCCGCGCAATTTTGCAAATCGTCAGGCAGCGGGCGCGACATCCCGCAGGAGGTTCCTGCACCCGGCTGCCAGAAAAAACGGGTTCCGCAAGTCGTCCTTGCGGGCGTTTTCCGGCACCCGGTAGACAAAGTCCTCGCCGGTTGAAGCCAGAACGACCGCCCCGCCGGCGGCGCGTACAACTGCATCGCCGGCGGCAATGTCCCATTGCATCGTGGGCGCAAGACGGGGATAGAAATCGGCCCGGCCGGCGGCCACCCAGCACAGCTTCAGCGACGAGCCGACGTTAAGCTGCTCGGCGACACTCAGCCGTGAAATCAGGGCAGAGGTTTCTTCCGAAAGATGAGAGCGGCTGGCGAGCACGCTGATGCCGTCCACCGGAGGCGTGCGAACGGAGATGGGCGCAACATCGCTGATGCTGCCGTTCGCGATGGTTCCCTTGAACGCCCTGGTTTCGGTTTTGCCGTTTTCCCGGAATTCCCCACCCCAATAGATCTCTT
This sequence comes from Labrenzia sp. C1B70, assembly GCF_000475395.1. Classification (NCBI taxonomy): domain Bacteria; kingdom Pseudomonadati; phylum Pseudomonadota; class Alphaproteobacteria; order Hyphomicrobiales; family Stappiaceae; genus Labrenzia; species Labrenzia sp. C1B70. Next base: position 6,432 of record NZ_AXCE01000045.1, on the reverse strand, counting down.
CGAGGGCTGGCGCGGAAACCACGCCGAACACCGGGCGGCCATCCTCGATCAGGGCGATGTTGACGGTGAACTCGCCGTTCTTCTTCAGGAATTCCTTGGTTCCGTCGAGCGGGTCGACCAGGAAGTACCGCGCACCTGCCGCAGGCAGCTTGCCGGCTTCGACCGCTTCTTCGGCCACCACCGGAATGTCGGGGAACTTTTCCGCAAGGCCCGCAAGAATGATTTCCTCGGCTGCCGCGTCGGCCTTGGTCACCGGAGACCCGTCGACCTTGTTCTCGACCTCGAAAGGTTCCGCGTAGATTTTGAGGATTTCCTCTCCGGCCCTCAGGGCCAGCAGGTTCAAGAAAGATATCTGGTCTTCAGTCATTGATGCCTCAATTCGCGCCGGGAAATATTGCCCCCCGCGCTGTCCGCCCGCGTGGCTGTCCCGTAAATAGAAAGGTACAGTGTATCAATTCAAGGAATGGTGTTCCACGTTTTCGCCTGAATACAAAAAGCTCAGGTTTCTCTGACCGTCGCAAGGGAGCTTTTGTTGCTCCCAACATGGTCCTATGCCGGGCTTTACCTGACTGATCCATACGTGGATTCACCGATTGGCAAGGGCTTTGCGCCTAAACTTACCCCAAATGGGGGTTAAAGTGCCCTTGGACACCATGAGAATGCGAGAAACCCATGTCGGACGCCAAACCATTCCCGCACGCACCTGCGGATGAGAGCGCCAGCGAACAGATGCCGCGGGAGCGGCGGGCACGCGTGTTCAAGAAAGGCAAGATGGTCTTTCAAAACGGACTGAGATCCATTCCCTGCATGGTGCGCAACATCTCCGAAGGCGGCGCTTTGCTGGAATTCGAGCAGGCCTACATGCTGCCCAAGGAATTCGACCTTCATATCGACCTGGAAGACTATGAAGTCACCTGCGAACGCCGCTGGGAGGAAGGCCTTCGCTGCGGCGTCCAGTTCATCGGCGAGAAACGGCATGTTGCCGCGCAGCGCGCGCAAGTGCTGAAAAGCTCCGAAGAAGCGCTGAGAAGCGAACTCGACGAGCGCCGCGACAGCCCGGACAACTTTTTCCAGCGCCGCCACCAGGACGAACCGCATGCCGACGAGCGCACCTCCGTGCGTCGCAACCGGCAGGACGCAAGTGCCGGCGCCGGCAAGCCGACCTTCGGCAAGAGACGCTGATACGCTGCGCGCGGCGAAATACTTCAGACACCCTTTCTCTTCGCGGTGCTCGACAGACAGCCAGCAAGTGCACCCTGCCGCCCGAGGCAGAATGCCGGCTTCCACACCTGCGCTCAAAATTCCTGGATATGATCCGCCTCCGCGTCGTACCCTTTGAAGATCACGCCAAGGCGTGTTTCGAACCCGGATCATGACCAGGAAACAGCCCGTGGCGACCACCCTCTACGACATAAGCGTGCCAACCTTCCTGCAAACGGCACGTGCCGTCAGCGGGTTTCTTCAAAAGGCGGCAATCCATTGCCAGCAGACAGGCACCCATCCGGACGACTTCGCGACCGCGCGGCTTTATCCGGACATGGCTCAGTTCTGGTTTCAGATCGAGTGCGTCGACAATTTTTCCGTCTGGGGCCTGGAAGCAATGAGAACGGGTGCCTTCACCCCTCCGCCGCTTGTCGGACCAGCCCCATATGCGGCTCTACAGGACCGGATCGCGCAGACAGTGACACGCTTGGAGGCCTATACGCCTGCCGAGGTAAACGACTGGTCGGGCCGGCCTCTCGACCTTGATCTGGTTCACATCAGCCCCAGGCCGATGCCCCTGACATCGGAGACCTTTCTCCTGTCCTTCCTGCTGCCGAACTTTCATTTCCACGCCGTCACCGCCTACGACATCCTGCGCACGCGCGGCGTGCCCATCGGCAAGCGCGACTATGAGGGCCAGTTGCGGACGAGGCCGGACTGACGGCCCTTGCCCTCACCTTCACCCTCGCCGGCAGAAACGGACGGGGGGCGCCACCTGGAAAGCCGCGCAGGCCATTCATCCCGTTTCAGGGCCGTTTTCAAGACACCTGCGCAAACAGATATGGCCCACCGGGCAAAACCCGGCAGGCCATATCGTCAGCGGAGGTTCAAAACCTCTCAGGCCGCCTGGCGTTCACGCTCCAGCGTCCGCACGGTGGCCGGGCGTTCGCTGCACCGCTTCACCCAGTCACGGATCGCCTCGTTGTCCGGCAACATGTCCGGCAGCCACAGGAACGGGCCGCTGCACAACAGGTCGACGGCGGAATAGGTTTCGCCCAGCAGGTTAGGCTGCTTTTCCAGTGTTTCCGCCAGCCGCGCGACCATCGTGTCGAAATCGCGCAGGCTCGCCTCCACGGCCGGATGCGTAAACTGGGCGAATTTCAGGATGATGACCGGCTCCATCACGCCCTGATAGTAGAACAGCCAGGACAGATAGTCCCCGCGCCCCGGCTGGCCTTCGATCGGCCCAAGCCCGGCTTCGGGAAACTTGTCGGTGAGATAAAGCATGATCGCGCCGCGCTCGCGGATCCCCTCGGCACCATCCACCAGGTAGGGCACCTTCTTTTCCGGATGCGGGTTGGATGCATCCGGCCCGCCCGAGCCATCCTGCCGGCGAACCGTCACTTCCTTCACCTCGACGTCGGCGCCCAGCTCTTCGATCAGGGTCACGATCGCCGAAGACCGGCTGTTGGGAGAATGGTAAAGCGTCAACATGGGAAAGCTCCTTTTCTTTGTGATGCCAGAGGTATAGCTTCCCCCTGCTGACAATTTACGGCAGGAGCAAAAATGGCCCGCATGGACAGGCTGATGCGTCTGATGGATACCCTCAGGCGCCTTCCCCAACCGGTCACCGCCGCGCGCCTTTCCGAAGAGACAGGCGTTTCCCTGCGCCAGCTCTACCGCGACATCGCCACCTTGCGTGCGGGCGGCGCCCTGATCGACGGGGCCGCGGGCGTCGGCTACACCCTGACGGAAGATCCCGTGCTGCCGCCGCAGAGTTTCTCCCGGCTGGAAATCGAGGCGCTGATGCTGGCGCAAAGCGGGCTGGACCAGATCGGCGACGAGACACTGAAAAAGGCCGGCCGCAACGCCATGGCCCGCATCATCGCCACCCTGCCCGACCGGCAGGCGCGCCAGGCCATGCACACGGTGATGCGCAGCTGGCGGCAGCCGGACAAGCGCCCGCCGGTGACGGTGGATCTCGACCTGTTGCGCGAGGCCTGCTGGGAGGAGTTCAGCCTGGTCATCACCTACCGCGACCTGCAGGAGCGGACGACAACCCGGGAAATCTGGCCGATGGGTCTTTCCTACAGCGAAACCTCGCTGCTGCTGCTCGCCCATTGCCGCCTGCGGCAAGACTACCGCCACTTCCACGTCAGCCGGATCGCCTCACTGGCGCCCGGCACCGAAAGCTTCCGCCCCAACCGGGTGGGCCTGCTCCGCGACTACATCCAGCAACGGGGATATGACCGGAACAGGCAAGCTCGACGCGGTGAAGTTGGATAAAGTGCGAATTGGAAACGGACTAACCTCAAAACGGGGAAGTTTCGGGGGAGCGGGTCAGCAGCAGAAAAGGAAAGCCGAGGGCGTCTAGAAAACACGGGGCTATTCAGTGTGATCTTGGCACCACCCGCCAATAGTTCATCGATGATTTGCGTCCTCTTTGTAGCATATATTACCCAGAGAGATTTTAACTACAGTGGAAAAATGCGCATTTTATCCCCTTTTATTTCTATTGAAACAATATCTCCCGGCTTGCACTCCCACTCTTCACTAAAATCTTCGGGTAAATACTCATCAGGCAGAACTATTGCTACCCCTTTCCTTACCATGCGCACATAGCAAGGACGCCAAACGTCTATTCCTTCGTCTAGCAAACGTACGTATGCTTTCACTCGGCTATTCATAGACATACCCAGGTCCACCTACGCGAAAAATATCTCCTGTGGTGTTGTCTCTAACCACAGATTGTCCAGTTGTCGGGTGTATATCACCAGCAGGAGGGGTCCGGGCGGCGAAGGCCAGATTAGAGACTTACAACATCCTGGCCTATTCGTAGATTGGATAGTGGACTGGGAACACAATGAAAGCCGGGATAAAAATCATCATCCAGTTGGCAGCTTTTCAGCAATTTTTCGGAAGCCGTCAGCATTGAAACCCGTCAAGGTGGGCATCTCCCAATCGAAAAAACGTTTGTCATCAACCGCGTGAAAAATTAGGGATCTGATGCCGGAAAGTTCTGAGTACGTGAGAGCACTATTCGGAACAAATGCACTCACAGCATCATGAAGATATTTTGCAGGCCCCCCGGCAATCTCTGAGCAGACAACAATATCTCCCCTCATTTCAAGATCGGAGAGAGCCTTCTTGATTGCTTGCATTAGAAGATCATCGATCATCAGTATGGTTCCGTCCTTGTAGGAATTCGAGAAACATAGTCTGAATAGCCCGTGGGTTACTCATTTAGTGCAAAGGGAGTTAGGTGATACCTGACGGAAGCGAAAGGAGCTTGAGCGGCTTATAGAGCTTTTCGATTCTTTCGTCGGGCCAATAGGAACCCACAGCGACCGCTTCCATTTTTTCCATATCAATCCCCGTGGCGACCTGCAAAAAATCGCTGGGACCTGCGTAGATCATGTGCCGGACATCTCCGGTTCGCAGTAAAAGAAATTTAATGGGATCAGAAAAGAAAATACAGCTTTCGAGATAATCTGCTTTGCCATTCTCGTCAAAATTAAAGAAGCTACTCCAGCTCACATCATCAGAGTTATATTTTCTAATGTGCGCTTTTGTAACTTCTAAAGATAGATCATTAATCGGCACCGAATAATACTCAGATATACCTAATTTCATAAGCGCCTCACTGAGACAGCGAACAACATCGTCACTTACATTATTATCGTCTATTACAACCAACTTCCAGCAATGGCTCTTCACCAGATCTGGAGATATAAGATCTTTATCTTTAATTGCACTCCTCAATAACGTCCAAGTCTTGCAATTAATCACCATATCGAATTTCTCGAGTTGTACCAACGTTCCCGGCGTCGTTAGTCCATTGAAATTCGATGGTCGGTCGCCCATCGTGGCTCGGACGCACAATTACTTTCGTTCCGTGAGGTAGTCTTCCCATACGACGATCAGTATCAATCGTAAGAACATTGGATAGTTTCAATGCATCAAAATCTGCGTCAGCTTGGGCTAGCGTTCCTCCTGGTATCCGTTCAATACTGCGGACTAACCTCAAAACGGGGAAATTTCAGGGGAGCAGGTCAAATTTGAGACCAATCTAAAGGTGACGCCACAATTGGCGCAGCAGTTATTGCCGACAAAATGAGCGTAACGAAAACTCGGAAAAAGTGGCGCATTGCAGTCAACATAGACCGCTCAGATCCATGCCAAGCGCCTCACCCATCTCCTTAGCCAATGGTGAGCCAGGGCGCGGGAACATATGCGCCTCTACAAAACCAACAAGGATTTCATTTTGAACTTCTGGCGAAGAGTCTTTCACAATTGCAACCACACGATCAAGAACACTTTCACCAAATGCGGATTTAGTGGCAAGTTCAGCATAATCTCGCCCACCGACCGCTCCCCAAAACACAGTTGGAGCTTCTCGGATGAGCTCACCAAATGAGTCATAATAGGAAGGCAAAGAGCTATCTTTCACACTAGGAAAATTCTTTGCTAACCAGCTTACAAAGCGAAAGCTTGTATCAATAAGGGACTCACGGTCTTGGGGTAGCAAGTGCATCCTCCATATCAATGATCATGTTCTGCGCTGTCCGAATATCAGGAGTGCTACCCAACGTGCCCTCGAGGTGGGCTAGAGTTTTCCGAGATCAGAGCACGTGAATGCAGTGCCGGTGGCCATCCCATTTGCACCGGTGGCTGTTAGAGCGCGGGCGGTGTTCGCCAGACCGACCGGCGGCGCATTCAATTCCTGCCCATGGCTGGATAGCTTAGCTTCTGCGATATACCTTGTGCGTCGAAAAAATTGCCTTGCCCAAGGACAGTGATAAAGAGCAAGAGGATCTTCGAAAAAACCCTCTGAGCCGCGCAATCATACTTCGATGAACTCGACTTCAGCCCAATTTACGCGCTCATCCGCAAAACGGAACTCTTCTGAGCGGTTCCAAATAAAGCACGCAGAACTAACGCGTTCCCAACCATGACCTAGCCGCTCTATTAGGATTGGAAGCGTCGCGTCCGATATGGCTTCTGCATGTAACTCCATTGAGCACTCATAACATTCCGGGATTTTCCAGTACTTTTTAACCTCAAAGGCAACTATGTTCCCAAGATCTCGAAATGCATCCATAAGGCTCCGTCCAAGCTCTGCGGCTTCATCCTCCGAAGCCACAGAAGAGAGAAACCGTATATTGATATAAGAGGCTTGCGTCATTTGTGTGTAATCTTCCCGTCCAATGTAAGCGCTCATTTCCCTGC
>NZ_AXCE01000044.1:0-692 GCF_000475395.1 Labrenzia sp. C1B70 | reverse complement strand
TGTCGATGTCCTCATCGGTCAGAAGCCGGGCCAACTGCTCTGCCCGGTCTGATCCGGCAAGGGCTGGCAGAATGGCGGACAACGTGTCGAGGTGTTCGACCCGATTGCTGATCGCCTTTTCCTCTTCCGCCAGTGTGTCTCTCGCCTTACCGGTCAATTTTCTCATCCTCATCCTCGTGCTGGACATTGGGGCTGGCGACGGTCCGTCTCAGAAAAATCACTCAGATGGGTCGGATTGCTTATTTCCTGGGGTCGATTTCCCTGGGGTCGATTTTTCGACCTCGGGCAGACGACCGTTGGCTGCCTGTTGCCAGATCGACGTTTGTGCGCCGGCCTGCGGCGGCTGGCGCAGAGCGAGGTCGAACATGTCGAGGGCGATCGCGATGACATCTTCGACCGGCAGGTTGGTACGCACGGCAAGGGCTTCGGCGCGGTCGATGGTTTCGGGACGATGCAAGATGAGGGGGCTGGCGGGCATTTGAGTGAGGGCTCCAGGGCGCTCGAGACAAGATTTGGGCACCCTACAGCACCTTGAGGCCCCTGAAAACCCTCACCATCGATAAGCTTTAATTATCATTGCTTATGATCCTGAGTTGACTGATATCCATGTGATGATACTTTTTTGCTTGTTGATTATCGTTAATGAAATATTATCAGCTGATGTCAATGGTTTACGATCTCCGCAAGTCCCT
>NZ_AXCE01000043.1:0-1488 GCF_000475395.1 Labrenzia sp. C1B70 | reverse complement strand
CTGCCGAGATCGACCGGGCTGGACACAACGGGACCGTCATTGCTGCCGGTCACGGTGATGACGAGGTTCTGGGTATCGGTCGCCCCGGCATGGTCGGTGACTGTAACCGGGATCGTCAGCTGCTGGGTCTGGCCCGCCGCGAGATGCTGATAGGCCGCGTGGCTGGGGTCGAAGCTCCACGACCCATCCTGGTTCAGGGTGAAGCCGTCCACCGGCTGGCCGGCCGCGAAGGTCTTGGTGTCGCCATGATCGACGTCGGCTGCCACCATCTGGCCGGTGACGGACTTCCCGTCCTCCGTCGCCGAGGCCGTCGCAGCCTTCAACACAGGGGCGTCGTTGGTGCCGGCAATCGTCACGCTCAAGGTGTGCTTCGTACCGTCGACTGAGGTCACCTCGAACCTGTCGGTCAGTGTGTCGCCCGGCTTCAGACCCTGAACGGCAGCCTGGGCGTTGTCGGCGAAGTAGTTCCAATGCCCCTTCGCATCGATGGAAAAAGTGCCGTAGGTCGCTGCACCTGCCTGCCACCCAACCGGTGTGAAGGCCGCTTCCCCTGCGTCTGGATCCGTGACCGTCAACGTTCCCTGCGTCAGGAGTTGGCCGTGAAAAGCTGCGCGATCCTCGGTCAGGGCTCCTGTATCGGTGCCGGCAATTACCGCCGCGTCCGGTGTCGCGCCAAGCGTCAGGGAGGCGGTCTGGGCAACGGTGCCGCCGTGGCCGTCGGTGACCTGGTAGCTGAGCGTGACCGGGCCGTTGTAATCCGGGTCCGGCGTGAAGGTGAAGCCGTGCGCGGCATCGCCGGTGATGGTTCCGTGGTCCGCACTCAGCCCCGTCACCGACAAGGTGTCGCCCGTATCAATGTCAGTGGCATGGGCCAGAAGCTGCGCCGCCGAGATCTGGACGGAATGATCTTCCGTTCCCCTGCCGAGATCGACCGGGCTCGACACAACGGGACCGTCATTGCTGCCGGTCACCGTGATAACGAGGTTCTGGGTATCGGTCGCCCCGGCATGGTCGGTGACTGTAACCGGGATGGTGATCTGCTGGGTCTGGCCCGCCGCGAGATGCTGATAGGCCGCGTGGCTGGGGTCGAAGCTCCACGACCCATCCTGGTTCAGGGTGAAGCCGTCCACCGGCTGGCCGGCCGCGAAGGTCTTGGTGTCGCCATGATCGACGTCGGCTGCCACCATCTGGCCGGTGACGGACTTCCCGTCCTCCGTCGCCGAGGCCGTCGCAGCTCTCAGGACCGGCCCGTCATTGGTGCCATGGATGGTGATATTGATCCGGTGGGCGGTGCCGTCGGCCGAGTGCACTTCGTAGATTGCGTGGCCTTCCTCACCCGCCGCGAGGGCCTGGATGGCGGGATGGGTATTGTCGACCTCGTATCCCCACCAGCCGCTGCGAAGGATGTGCAAGCTGCCACCGAAGGGATCCGAGACCGCGTGTTCGCCCAGGCTGTTGGACTGGAAATGGTCGAAGGCCGTGCCATCC
>NZ_AXCE01000042.1:0-261 GCF_000475395.1 Labrenzia sp. C1B70 | reverse complement strand
TACGCATGGCTTCACCTTCACCCCGGACCCGGATTACAACGGCCCGGTCACGCTCAGCTACCAGGTCACCGACGGCCACGGCGGGAGCGTTGCGCAGACCGCCTCCCTGACGCTGGGTGCGACCGATGATGCCGCCATCATCGCGGGCACTGATACGGGTGATCTCACCGAGGACAAGAATGTCGGACGATCGTCCGTGCATGAGCTCGGTGTAAGCGGCATCCTGACCGTCCACGATCCGGATGGCACGGCCTTCGACCA
>NZ_AXCE01000041.1:0-1260 GCF_000475395.1 Labrenzia sp. C1B70 | reverse complement strand
TTACGATCTCCGCAAGTCCCTGAAATCACTGCATTGGCTCGATCTGGCCGACCCGATCGATCGCGCCGGCCGGTCCCTGACCCGAGCCGACGAGAGATTGCGCCGGACACAAGCGCTGAAAGACGGCGTGCGCAGCCGGTCTCACCTGTTTGACACCTGTGCCTCCATGGCCCTCGATGGAGACCTCGTTCATCTGGAGGACCTTGTCCTGCACGACGCCGGCACCGACAGACGCGCGCCCACCCACGAGTTGACCCGGGCCGCCAGGTTCCTGGCGCTCCGCAGACGGGTCGACCGGCAAGCCCCGGACACTGTCTTGAGCCGGGACGGTCTTCTGGCACTTGTGGGTCGGCCGACAGATGACGCCGAGTTCGAGACAACGACGATCAGAAGCTCGGGGGAGGGGAGGGGACCTGCCGCCTTAACCTCGGTCCAACAGGACACTGCCGACACGGAAAAAACTCTCTTTGCCGAGATCGACGCCGTTCTGGAGCGCTCCAGACACCTGGCGCAGGGAACCGTTCCGAAAAAATCTGTCTCTTCCCGCCAATCCGGAGAAATACCTTCCGCGCACTTCTCTCGGTTTGCCGAACGGGGCGATCGACTGGACGATTGGCTCACTGTCAAAAAGGAAACTGAAGCCCTGAAATTGCCGCCCGTTCTGGCGGCTGTCCTTTTGCTTGATGCATGGCAGGTGCTGCAGCCGCTGGACGGATGGCCGGAACTTGGCCGCCTGCTGTCGGCGGTCTTCCTGAAAGCACAGGTGACCACGTCTCATTTACCGAGCCTGTCAGCGGGATTGCGAAAGTCGCCCTTTCGCTGGCGCCGCAAGGACACGTTCCAGGTACGTATCGCCGGCTTCCTGTCCGGTTTTGAAAAAGCCGCCCAGGAAACCATGGATCAGCTGGACCGGCTATCGATTGCCCAGGAGCAATTGGCACGCCATTGCCAGTCTTGCCGAAGCCACTCCAGGCTGCCGGAGTTTGCCCGGATGTTCCTGTCCCGGCCCCTGGTGACCATTCCCATGGCCCGCCAGGACCTCGGCGTCACCGCCGCTGCCGTCGACCGCATGATCCGCCAACTCGGCCCCGCGCTCCCCCGCGAGCTTACAGGCCGAGACAGATACAGGGCCTGGGGTATCCTGTGACGTCTGATTGAGTGATCTGCCCGAGGAAGATCCCATGGAACAGGGATCAGGCACAACGCCACAGCCTCATTCCGGGCGATACCCGCGCCTGTGCTTTTGTGCCGCCAGCTTCT
>NZ_AXCE01000040.1:0-389 GCF_000475395.1 Labrenzia sp. C1B70 | reverse complement strand
AGGGACTTGCGGAGATCGTAACCCATTGACATCGGCTGATAATATTTCATTAACGATAATCAACAAGCAAAAAAGGTTCATCACATGGATATCTGTCAACTCAGGATCATAAGCAATGATAATTATAGCTTATCGATGGTTAGACTTTTCAGCGACCTCATGCTAGACATTGGCTCCTGTCCCGAGCCGCAAAAGCCTGTCAGCCATGCCCGAAAGCCCCCTCCCCGCTTCCCGTCTCTCGTCGCAGCCCGCACCGAACGAGGCTGCGGACCAGGCAATGCGCGACAAGATAGAAACCCTCGACACGTTGTCCGCCATTCTGCCGGCCCTTGCCGGGTCAGACCGGGCGGAGCAGCTGGCCCGGCTTTTGACCGATGAGGACATCGACA
>NZ_AXCE01000039.1:0-3055 GCF_000475395.1 Labrenzia sp. C1B70 | reverse complement strand
CACCGGGCCATCGAGGCTGACAACCGTCTGCACCTTGTAGGCGTCCTCGCCCGTCTCAGCGTCCATCAAGGCATGAAACAGCAAGCCCGACTGAAGGCCCGTCAACGGCCACACCGTCGATAGCAAACTGCCGTAGCGTTGAACAAGCAAGTCGACTTCGTCCTGGGAAACAGCAGCCAGCGGGAAGTCCGAAGGCGACTGACCACCGGCTTTAGACCAGTTGCCGTGTGCTGCCAGCCGGATCAGAGCTTCTTCCCAGAGTGTCCTGAATTCAGCGGTCTCTTTTTCCGAAAGATGTCGGCTGGCAAACCCGAACTCGGTTTGGAGGGAAAAGCCCTTTTCCTCTTCGATCGCCTGACAATCGATGGAAAGCATGTGAGCAAGCGGTGTTGCCGGATCGAAACCACCGCGCATTCCTCCGAAGAGCGATGCCGCGCTCCAAGCACCACCAGCGCCCGCCGGAAAACGACCGAGATAGTTGAAGGCGATCTGCGCCTTGTTTTCGCTCGCAAGTTTGGCGGAAGACTCCTTGTTGAGATACCGCAGCATTCCATAACCAAGGCCATGATCGGGACGTGCGGAGGCTTGCTCCTTGATCTCGATGATGAGCTGCTTCAGGTTCGCGTCGGAGATACCGGAAATGCCATTCCCTGCCGTCGTTACCTCCAGCCGTGCCGGGAAGACGCTAGTGAACCAGCCGACAGTTCGGCTGAGGTCGGCGTCTCCAATCGCTTCGCGTCCATGCCCTTCGACGTCACACAGGATCGGACCACCCGGTTTTCCAAACCTGGAAGTTTTGAAAGCCCCAACGGCAAGGCCAAGTGCCGCCAGAAGCACATCCTGCGGTCCGCAGCTGTAAAGAGCAGGCAGACGGGTCAGGATCTGCTCGGTTTCCTCAGCGCTCAGAAGGCTGGCAAGGGACTTCAACGTCTGAACCGTATCTAGCCTGCGATCCAGATCACCTGCCAGAAAGCGCTCAGCGCCGGATGATAGAAGCGCGCTCCAGTACCCCTCTTCAGATACGCGCGCATCGGAGGCCGCATCGGCTTGCAGCAGCCTGCTCCACGCAGGGAAAGAAGTGCTTTCAGGTTCCAGGCTGATCGGGCGGTCGGCCAACCAATCGTCCCAAGCTGTCCGAAGATCGTCGGTCAGGATGCGCCAGGAGACACCATCGATCACCAGGTGGTGCGCCACAAGCAGAAGCAGACCCGGCTCCATCTGGCCACGGTCAAACCAGATGGCACTGAACACCTTGCCTCTGGAAAGAGACAAGGCCTCAACTGCGGCGGCATGCTCTTCTTCCAGAAGATCTTTCAGCCCGTTTTCATTTTCGATCTCACTCAGGCTGATGTGCTTGACAGGGAAAACATCAGTGAACTCGGCAACCGGAGCAATCTTCATCGCCGGTGTAGTCTTGTTCGCTCGAGCCCGCAGCATCCCGTGCCGCTGGACGATTGCCCCCAGAGCTGTTTGCAGGAATTCGGCATTTACCTCTTTGGGAAGCATCAGACAGGTCGACTGGAAAAAGCCGTCGGCGGGACCACCCAGTTCTGCAAACCAGCGCAGGATTGGCGTCGGCAAAACGGCATCTGGCTCAAACTCCTTCAGTTCATTGACTTCCGGCCCTTCAAGCGTCCTTGCCACGCTCGCAAGCTTTGCAACCGTCTTGTGATCGAAGACGTCTTTCGGTGTTGCCTTGAGACCCTTTCGACGCAACAGTCCAACAAGCCGGATTGCCGATATGCTGTCGCCGCCGAGACCGAAGAAGCTGTCGTCAAGCGCGGGAGGTGAAATGCCGAGCGTTTCGGCAAAAGCGGCGGCTACCGCCTGTTCTGCCGGAGACTGCCGTCTTGTTTCTTCAGCTCTTTGCGGGCGGCTGGGTGCCGGCAGGGCCTTCCTGTCGATCTTGCCGTTCGGAAGCCTTGGCAAGTAGGGCAAGAGGTCTATCTGTGCCGGAACCATATAATCCGGCAGACGGTCGGCGCAGTAGCGCTGCAGCTCTTCTGCACTTGGATCCGATCTTTCCTGCCCGATCACATAGGCAACGAGCCTCGAAGCGCCCTTCCGGTCGCTGTAGACGCTCACGAGACATTGGGCGACATCGCTGCGTTCCAGAAGCACACGTTCGATCTCGCCCGGCTCGATACGTCGTCCCCGGACCTTGACCTGCGCATCACTGCGGCCCAGGAAAAAGAGGTTGCCGTCCTCCGCCCGATAAACAAGATCTCCAGTTCGGTACATTCGCTGTCCGGCACCGGCGAACGGATCGGCGACAAATCTGGAAGAGGTCAGATCCGCAAGGTTCTGATAGCCCCGTGCAAGACCGACACCGCCGATGTACAGTTCTCCAGCCACACCGTTCGGGACGGGCTGAAGCGTTTGATCAAGTACGTAGAGGCTGGAATTCCAGATCGGCAACCCGATGGGCGCGATATCGACTTCCTGAACAGGTGTCAGCGGCAAGCTCATGGAACCGCACACGGTCACTTCCGTAGGGCCGTAAGCATTGACGAGGCAACAACGGTCAGACCATCTGCGAACTTCCGGCACGCTGATGGCTTCACCGGCCGTTACCAGCACACAACCTTCGGGAAGATCTGTCGTCGACATCACGCTCAAGAGGCTCGGCGACAACGTGATATGCGTTACCTGTTGCGCATACATGAATGTCTTCAAGGCCGCGGGATCTGTGAAAGCCTGTCTTGGCCAGATCACAAGACCCGCACCGGAGACCAGTGCCGTGGCGATTTCCGAAAAGGCGGCGTCGAAACTAAAGGATGCGAACTGCGCGACCCGAGACTGTTCCGAAATCGCAAACCGTTCGATCTGGGCATAGGCGAGATTTGAAAGCCCCTCGCGTGTAACGACGACACCTTTCGGCTTACCGGTCGAGCCGGACGTGTAGATGACGTAGGCCGGGTGCGCGGGATCAATCGGCTGTTTCCGGTCGGCATCGGTCGGGGTCGAAGCGGACATCGCAGCCAGCTCGACACCAGTCGCCTCGGCATCCAGCAGCAGAAGCGCCGATGTCGGTGCACCGTCCGTCAAGGCGGCT
>NZ_AXCE01000038.1:0-1185 GCF_000475395.1 Labrenzia sp. C1B70 | reverse complement strand
GGGGGACAGCCGCCGCTTACACTTACGCCACGATTTCGCGTCCAAGCTTCTGCGTGCAACCCGGGACCTTGCCCTGGTCAAGAATGCGCTGAAGCATGCTGATATCTCCTCGACGGTTCGATATGCGCATGTGCTTGACGAGGATGTGCGAGAGGGGTTGGAGGCGTTAAATCACCGAAGGCCAGAAACTTTTGAGAGGAAAGTAAAAATCTGATCGAGCTGTATCAGCAATTCCCGATTTCGGGCCAAGCTCATCGACTGCTTTCGGGAAGTTTCCGGCCTTTTGCTACCGTCCATCCGCCCCCTTTTCGCTCCGGTGCAGCCAATCGAAAGAGACATATGTTGCATCAGCGAAGTCCGTTGGCCGCCAAATGCCGGCTATGCGGGACATTGTTGCCGTTCACCTACCGTTCTACAACCACAACCCAACTTTCAATGCAGAGTTCAACCATGTAGTCAGAATGCGAAATTGAAAGAAGGAGGAAACAGTATGGACGTAAAGTCCTCGCAAGCGACAGGCAACGCAGCGATGCACTATGTGGGATGGCAGTTGTCTCGGCGTGGTTGGAATGTGATGCCAACTGCACGAAATGCGAAAGGTAGCGATCTGTTTTGTGCCAATGACGATGAGTCGATCATTTTCGGCGTCCAAAGCAAGGGGTTATCAAAGCGAGATCCCGTAGGGTTGGGGGGGAACCTAAGTAATCTTCGTTCAGAATGGTGGGTTATAACTATTAAGGCCAAACAAGATAAACCTGTCAGTTACATTATGCGCTTAAAAGAAGTTATGGCGCTTTGTCACCGAAGTGACCCAGCAAAAAGCAAGACAGGAGCAATCTCACATTGGCTTCAGCCGTCTGCATATGACAAACCTGAGTTCCGTGAGGCGTGGCACCGGCTGGAAGAACGATGAGCGACTTTACCTTTAATGAAATTATTGTACGCCGAGGCACCGATTTGAGCAAATGCCGGATCGTTCGCCACGGCACAGACGCTTTGAAAGAGTGGCGGCATTCACGCGAACGGCTTGAGCACTACTTGGGCTATCAAAGGATCAATCGAAGCCCATATCGTGATGCAGACATTGCATTTCAGTTTGTTCCAGTTGGTAGCACATGGGCGCTATTTGTCGGTGCCTACCGGATTCTTGGTATGTGGCGTTTTCCGTAAGCGCTCATTTCCCTG
>NZ_AXCE01000037.1:0-1628 GCF_000475395.1 Labrenzia sp. C1B70 | reverse complement strand
GCACCGTCCGTCAAGGCGGCTGCCGTTGCCGTCTCGGAGATCACAAGACGCGGCGCGGCATCGTCCAGCATCATCGCAATGCGGGCTGCCGGATAGTCCGGATCCAGGGGCAGATAGGCGGCGCCCGTTTTCAGCACCGCCAGCAGCGCCACGATCATGTTCGGTTTTCTCGGCAAGGCAATCGCGACCCGGTCCTCAGCACCAATGCCGCGCCGGATCAGAAGATGCGCCAGCCGGTTTGCCCGCGCCTCAAGCTCGGCATAGGTCAGCTGCTCCGTGCTGCCGATAACCGCTTCCCGCGTTCCAAACCGGTAAGCCTTTGCAGAGACAAGCTCTGTCAGATCCCCTTCCGGCAAGGCGTGCCGTGTTGCGTTCCACCGGTCCTGCACAGCCTTTCTTTCGGAAGCCGGCAGCATCTCGAGAGATCCCAGCGGCGCTTCCGGACGGGAGACCATCTGCGCCAGTACATTGCACAGCTGCCCCAGGAGACTGCGGCCAAGGTCTGCACCGATCCGTTCTTCCCGGCAATCCAGCCGCAGCAGCAGCCGTTTGCCCGGAACAACCATCAGGCTCAAAGGATAGTGGGTCTGGTCATGCACCTCGACACCGCTGATACGCAGGCCATCCGGCGAAGCCTCATGGGTCTCGTCGCTGAAGGGATAGTTCTCGAACACCACCAGCGTGTCGAACAGGTCTCCAAGTCCCGCTTCTGCCTGAATCTCCGGCAGCCCCAGATGCTGGTGAGGCAGAAGTGCGGCCTGACAGGACTGCAGCTCCTTCAGGAAGCTGCTGACGGATGTTGCCGGAACAGGCTTTGCCCTTACCGGCACGGTGTTGATGAAGAGACCCGCCATGGTTTCGACGCCGGTGATCTCGGCAGGTCGGCCGGAGACCGTCGTGCCGAAGACCAGATCATCCCGCCCACAGATGCGGCCAAGCACGACCGACCAGGCGCCCTGGAGCACCGTGTTCAAGGTGATGTCCAGCGTGCGGGCCAGGCCTTCCAATGACCGGGTTGCGTCCGCGCTCAGGAGATCGTCAAAGCGCAGCACCGCACTGCCATCAGCAGACGAGGAGCCGGTGGAAGTGTTTGCAGACTGGCCATAGACTGAGGCCGCCAGCCGGGTCGGTTCCTCCAGACCGGACAGAGCTTCTTGCCAGGCCGCTTTCGCAGCTGTCTTGTCCTGCTGCTGCAGCCAGCCGAGATACCGGTCAAACGGCGTTACTGGCGGCAGAACCCCTGCCCCGCCGGCTTCGTAAATCTCCTTCAGCTCCCGCATCAGCACCGGCAACGACCAGCCGTCGAGAAGAATGTGGTGATTGATCAACACCAGCCAGGCACCGCCGTCCGGACGTTTTACGAGGCAGACACGCAGCAATGGACCTTGAGCAAGGTCGAAACGGATCTCCCTGTCTTCCAAGAGAAACCGCTCCAGCTCCGCTTCCGGATCTGCGTCCTCGGACAAGTCCACCTGCTCAAACGGCAGCTCGACTTTCGACAGGATCACCTGAACGGGATCGTTCAGGCCTTCGTGGCAGAAGACAGCCCGCAGGGGTGCGTGCCGGGCAACGAGAACCTGAAGGCTCGCCTCAAGACGCTGTGCATCCACCGGGCCATCGAGGCTGAC
>NZ_AXCE01000036.1:0-9120 GCF_000475395.1 Labrenzia sp. C1B70 | reverse complement strand
ATAAAGTGGATGGGCTCTAGTCAGCCAGTTGTCGCAACGGAGTGTTCGCCTCATATAGCGCGTAGAATGGCATCTCGATGTCGGGACTGTCTGTTTCTCGTCCATCTGCCAACTCCTCCCACACTCGTTCCGCAGGCTCGCCCGGCCAAACATCCACGTAAAAAAGTGTGACCCAAAGTGCATTTCCGCTTCTTCCTTTGATAAAGTCGGCCAAGGCTTGATCGCCTAAATTGCAACCATATTCACGTCGACGAGCGCCATCCAGTCGGACGGCCCAATACTCGTCATTTATTAGCTTTACGCGCTCACCTTCGGATGCTCTCTCACGCTGTTTGGTGACGTAGGTGTTGACGCCGCCCATTGCGGAATTCACGCCCCGACTTACAAGGTACGCATTTTCACAAAGGTTGATCATGTCGGCCTTGGTAATCTTTTCAGGGAATGGCAACTGCTCAACTGAAACGTTGGACATCAACGCTTCGCCAATGGAGGAAATCCGATGCATTTGGCTGCCCGGCGTCGCAAGGATGCGACCGAATAGGTAATTGTTCAACGGATCTGCGGCATCCTCATCGAGCAGATTGAGTTGGAAGACCCCTTCGGCAACAGAAAGTGCGATCAAGAATGCCTTTTCAACGTCTTTTGCAGGGTAAACCGCATCGTCAGGCAGCTCCAGTTGCGGTGCGTGGAAACCAAGTGTTGCCGCAGCCTCGATATGTCGGCTCAGAGCGTTGATCGCGAGCGTGCCATGCTGCTCGCTGCCTCCTAGCCAGGCGATTGCGCAGGCTGATTCACAGCTCGCACCATTGACGACGCGCGTCCGCATCTGCTTGTTCCAGATCACATCGAATATGTTGAGACCCTCGGACATTGAGCCACCAGGGCTGTTTAAGCAGAGAGTTGCTCCCGCGGAACCAAACGTTTCAAGCTGTCTGATCTTTTCTGCGTCTCCAGCGCTTACCACCCCTGAATATTCATACGTGCATTTACTTTCCCAATCACCAACTGTTTTGACAGAACCAGCTTCTGTAGAAGTAGTGAGTGCCAATATTATAATTGCTGTAATGTATTTATTCATAGCAATTTTGTTGCCTCTTTTTCGTCATAAAATATCGGCTTCTGTTCCTTGGAGGAAAAGCGATCGTCTGATCAGTCCCCTGTTTGGGTTAGACAAGAATGTCTCCCGTACTTTCACAAAATAGTCCACTTCAGTTCTTTGGGTGCGGCAGTTCCTGATCGGAAGCAATTTTGTAGTAAATCTACAAAGTAGGAAATTTGTCGCTGGAAAATTGCGCGATAATCAAAATACATAGATGATTCAGGCATAACTGTTGTCGTGAGAGAAACATCAGTTTCTGGGGAATTAATACGCAGATAGAGCATGAATACGGTCAGGAATATGACTTGAAAATTGCGGGCTAAATTTAGGAACAGCATAATCTAACCAAATTTCTACGCTCTGGGTAGACCCTGTGTGAAAGACCATCCATGCAGCGCTCATTATTGAACACTATGATATCGGGGCAGGTCGAGCCGCATCATTCACCACAAGGTGTGCAGCGCATGCCGAATTGGTTGTTCAAAGCTATTCGTAGGGCCCAGAAAGAAGCTGCCACAATGCTTAGATTGGGGATCAATGTAGCTTCGCTTCAAGACACAGAAAGCTGGCGAGCAGTTCCTTTCCATTCTTGCTCGTCAGCGCCCGAACGTGCTGTCGCGAATACCTGCGAAATAGCTGATATTTCCAATCTGCCGCTATTTAGCGCCGTTTCGAGCTTTGATGCTCTGCAGGTTTGTGCTGTGCACATAGGCGAAATAGGTATGATCGGAATAGCGTGGTGGAGTGTCAAGGCAAGAAATGTCCAATTCTACCAGAGCATGGCTTGATGTGGCACCTACGGCTACCGCATCAAGTGTCAATCTGTCATCTTGGGTAGTGACACTTGATACCTGCATCGCAAACATGAAAGGGTGGTGATGTCACCCTTTCATGATTTAATCCGCCCCGTGCGCGAGATCTCTGGCTTGAACAATCTTCTTCTGGGTGACCGCAAGGACAATCGCGATACCGAGACCGATCGTATCGGTAACCCAACCTCCCGCAATCATTGTCAATCCGCCGACCAGAAGTCCCACGCGGACAACCATTCCGGGGTGGCCAAAGAACCAGCCCTGAACAGCGCACGACAACAGGTAGACGCCTGCGATTGCCGTGATGGCTACATGAGAAATCTCGAACCAGTTGCCATTGAGCAGCATAGCGGGCGAGAAGAAGAACATGTAGGGCACCACAAATGCAGCGAGCCCAATTCGGAAACTCTCGACACTGGTCTTCACCGGGTCGGACCCTGCAAGAGCGGAGCCGGCATAAGCAGCAAGGGCAACAGGCGGCGTAATCGCGGACATGACTGCAAAGTAGAAGATGAAAAGATGTGCGACGAGCGGTTCAACGCCCAGGTTCACCACGCCGGGTGCAATGACACTCGCCGCTACCGCGTAGGCGGCTGTCGTCGGCATTCCCATACCAAGCACGATCGACACGATCATGGCAAAGAATAGCGCCAGAATCTGACTCTGATCAGCAAGCGCAAGTAATACGGTCGAAAAGCGGGAGCCGATGCCAGTCAGTGCGATCACGCCGACGATGATGCCTGCAGTGGCGCATACCGCCACGAGCTGAAGCACCATCCGGGCGCCGATATCGAGCGCGTGGAACAACTGGCGTGGTCCCATCCTGTTTGGTGTCAGCCAGGACACTACGGCTGCGGTAATCATCGCAAGCGTCCCGCAGCGGATCACGGAATAGCCCGCGAACAGCGCGTAGATGAGAACCACAATCGGCGTGAAGAGGTATATCTGTCGGACAAGTGATCCAATCTTCGGCAGCTGATCGCGGGGCAGTCCTTTCATGTTTGCTTTCTGCGCAGCAAGATCGACCATGAAGTAGATGGAAATGAAGTAGAGAATTGCAGGAATTATGGCCGCCCAAACAATCTCCATGTAGGAGATGCCCGTGATTTCGGCCATGATGAACGCTCCCGCCCCCATAATCGGCGGCATGATCTGGCCGCCGGTTGAAGCAGCGGCTTCCACCGAAGCCGCCGTCTGTGGCCGGTAGCCGACCCGCTTCATCATCGGAATCGTCAATGATCCCGTGGCCACGACATTACCTGCGGACGTACCGTTAATCATGCCCATCAGGCCCGAGGCGAAAATGGCTACCTTTGCCGGCCCCCCCCGACGATGACCAGCCGCCGCGAACGCGAGATTCACGAAATACTCGCCAACGCGCGTCGTCTGCAGGAATGCAGCAAAGACAACAAACAGGACGATATAGGTCGAGGAAATGGCTATCGGGGCACCAAGGATGCCATTGTCCGTGAAGATGTAGGAGAAGAAGCGCTTCGCATCATAGCCGCGGTGTTCGAAAATCCCGGGCAGCCAAGGACCAAGGAACGCATAGGCAACAAAGACACCAGCTATAAAGACGAGAGCCAGTCCTGCCAACCGGCGCGTCAACTCAATGATCAATAGCACACCCGTGATGGCGGCCCACATGTCTCCCGGGAGTGCCATTGGCATGCCGGCGCGCAGCTGGAGCTGACGGGAGAAAAAGATCAGATATGCTGTGCAGGCGGCTGCGGCGACCGCGAGAAGAACATCTGACGGTGCGAATCTTGTCCGTTTCGTGTGCGGAAAGACCCAGCTGTGAACGATTGCAAGCGCGGTCCCGGCGGCGAGAGGCATTCCGAAACTGCTCATGGCCCAAGCTGGTGGAAGAGCCGCTCCCAGCACTTCGCCATTGATCCAGATAGCTGTCACGCCGGCGGCGCCATAAAGGACCCCCGCACCGGCAACCGCAAGAATTGCGTTGGCAAGGAGCGAGCCAGAAGTGCGTCCCTTGGCTTCCATCGAAGTTGCACCGAACAATAGAAAACCTAGGAACAGCCCTCCGCCAACATGTGTGAGGCGATAGGCCCAGGTTTCCAGCGGATACACATTCATCACCAGTAGATGAAAGACCGTGTAAGCCACACACAGACAGGCAACGATTGCGTTGCGAGTGCCGGTGAAATTACGCTGATTACCAGATATCGGCTCTTCATCCACCAGTGCGCGTGCGGTCTGCTCTTCGATCAAAGACGCCGCGTGAACTTTTTCTTCATTCTGTGTCGGTGTATTCGGCGATGAGGTCATGTTCTGGCTGCTCTGGCGTGGGATTGGAAACGCAACACGGGCGGAGAAGCAGGTTCAACCGCCCGTGCGTTCTAGCGAAGAAGGACAGGCTTACCGGTTGAAGCCAGGAAAGTCGTATCCGTTTTCCTTGAACCAGCGGATCGCGCCCGGGTGGAATGGAATGACCGTGTTCTTGACCACGTTTTCAGGGAGCGTTTCCTTGGCGGCTGCATGGTTCTGGACCATGCGCTCATGGTTTTCCATCGCAAGCTTGGTGATTTCATAGGCCAGGCTTTCGGGCATGTCCTTGTGCGCAATTGCAAAGTTCCAGAGCGACACCGTCTGCAGGCCTTCCGGCTGATCTTCGTAGGTGTCCGCCGGAATGAGGAACGGCTGCATCGCAGGCACGATTTCCATCATCTTGGCTAGCGTTTCGTCATCCATCGACAAGAACCGCACGTCGTTTTCGACTGCCAGCTGTGCGTAGGCTCCGGTCGGCAATCCGGCGGCATAGACGAACGCATCGATCAGGCCGTCCTTGAGCTGTCCCGCCGTATCGGCACCTCCGGCATTGCTGATGACGACACCGCTGTCTGTATTTTCGAAGAAGCGTGTCCAATAGGTCGCCGACGTGCCGCCGGCCGGGCCGACGCCAACACGCACACCATCCTTGAGGTCTGCAAAGCCTTTGATGTCCGAACTTGCAAGAACCGCAGCCTGAAGCGGTGTCTGATACATTGGGAACAGCGCACGGACGTTTTCATGCGGCACGCCCGGCATGAGCGGGCTTTCACCCTTGCGGGCTTCATCGGCAGGGCCGAGCGTAACAAAGCCCAGCTGATGTTCACCGGTTTCGACAAGCGTTACGTTCTGAACAGGGCCGCCTGTGATTTCCGCGCCGGCATTGATACCCAGTGCCTCGCTGATCATGGCTCCGAACCCGCTTCCGTATCCGAAATAGGTGCCGCCTTGGCTGCCGGTTCCGATCGTGACACTGCTTGGCCAGCCATCCTTGTCCTGTGCGCTGGCAGGCATAACGCAAAGTGCGCCAGCAAGCAGGGCCGCGGCTGATGAAATCCTGATAGACATGTTTCCTCCCATGTTTTCCTTTGGCATTGCTATGGATCTACGCGATGCCACTGGGTGCAGCATGAAGAAGAACGAGACTGCAGAGAATGCTATGAAGATTATATTATTTTTCGTTATTATCAGGCGCTGTCTTCAATGGTTTGCAGGTTCCTGTCCAAAACGTCCAGCAAGGCGTCCCGTTGCTGATCCCTCGTTCCACGGGTCCAGGCGGCGGCCAATATGAGCTTCGACCGCGTTGCTCCGGGTGGAATTGAAAGAGGTAGAAAACGAACGCCAGGTATGGCGATGCGTGCTGTCCAGCGAGGAACAATCGCCAGACCGGTACCCGTGGCAACAAGATTGACAATCGTGTGTTTTTCTTCCGCAATCTGAGCGATGCGGGCCGTCAGTCCGGCGTCCATAAACAACTTGATCGTGAGGTCATGCGAATGCGGCCTGGACCGGCGATCCGGAACGATAAGGGGAATATCTGCCAGATCCTCGATGACGATTTCACTCTGTTTCGCTAAGATATGATCTTCCGGCAACGCAACCACGGCTGTTTCGTAGAAAAGTGTCCGGAAGTTAATTCGGGGATCGCGTATATCCGGCGGACGGCAGAATGCGATATCAAGGCTTCCGCTTAACAACTTGGGTAGTAGGTGGATTGTCTTCTGTTCAAAGAGTTGAACTTCAATGTCCGGGTGTTCGGCACGGAAGAACTGCAAGAGTTGAGGCATCAGTCCCGCAGAGGCGCTGTCGATCGCCCCGACCCGGAGTAGGGGTTTTTCACTTTTCCGGATGGCTCTGATCTTTTCTTCCAGCTGATCCGCCTGTGCGACCAATGACCTGGCATCTTCCAGAATAGCGCTCCCGGCGGCCGTCAGCGAGACATTGCGGGTTGTTCTGAAAAAGAGTTTTGTATCGAGCTGGTTTTCAAGGATTTTGATCTGCCGTCCTAGGGAAGCTGGCAGCATGTCCATGGACTGTGCGGCACGGCCGAAATGCAGCGTATCCGCGACACTGAGAAAACATCTGATCTGATAGATATTCACGGCAGGATCATTAATCTCAATTATTGCAGCTTTGTATATAATCTTATGTACGTTGAGCCGTCCAGCAAATACCTCCTAACGTCTGATCGAAGTTTGAACGCGTCTGTCTCGAGCGTAAATCAGGCAGCGCTCCAGAAAAATCCGGCGATCCATCCGGTTCCAAACATTCTCTGAGGCTCAGAAAGAAACCATGAAACATTACAAGATCGCAGCCATTCCCGCGGACGGTATAGGGCCGGAGGTTATTGATGCTGGGTTGCAGGCTTTGGATGTGCTGGCACGACGCGACGGCGGCTTCTCGCTGGATGTGACCCATTTTGACTGGGGCTCCGATCGCTACAAGAAAACAGGTTCATTGATGCCGGACGACGGTACGCAGCAGCTGAAAGGATTTGATGCGATTTTTTTCGGTGCTGTTGGTGCGCCGGACGTGCCGGATCATGTCACCTTGTGGGGCCTTAGACTGCCGATCTGCCAGGGATTCGATCAATACGCGAACGTTAGGCCAACAAAAATCCTGCCGGGTATTTCCTCGCCACTGGAAGGGGTTGGCCCTGGGGATCTGGACTGGGTAATCGTTCGAGAAAACTCGGAAGGCGAATATTCCGGCCATGGCGGTCGGGCACACAAAGGGCTCCCTGAGGAAGTGGGAACGGAAGTCGCTATATTCACGCGCGTCGGAGTGACCCGGATCATGCGGTACGCATTCCGACTTGCCCAGTCCCGCCCGCGTAAGCACCTTACAGTCGTGACCAAATCCAATGCGCAGCGCTTCGGAATGGTCATGTGGGACGAGATAGCAACCGAAGTCTCACAAGATTTTCCGGATGTCACCTGGGACAAGATGCTCGTCGATGCGATGACCGTTCGCATGGTAAAGAATCCCAGAAGCCTCGACACGATCGTTGCGACCAACCTTCATGCCGACATTCTTTCAGATCTTGCCGGTGCCCTGGCCGGTAGCCTTGGCGTCGCCCCAACTGGCAACATCGATCCTGAACGCCGTTTTCCTTCCATGTTCGAGCCGATCCACGGGTCTGCTTTTGACATAACCGGCAAGGGGATCGCCAATCCGGTCGCAACTTTCTGGACAGCCTCCCAGATGCTGGATCACCTTGGCGAACCGGACGCGGCGAGCCGACTGATGCGCGCAGTCGAGAAAGTGTGTGCCGACGGTGTCTTGACGCCGGATGTCGGCGGAAAGGCGTCAACCCAGGACGTCACGGATGCGGTGTGTGAAGCTATCCGCATCGACAACGCCTGACCACCATGAACAGTCCGGAAGCGCACGCGTTTTTGCGCCAATTGTTTGAGGCGGCTATCGCAGCGGCAGATCCAGCAAGAGTTTTGGCAAAGAAATTGCCAGAAAAACCCGAAGGAAAGTGCGTTGTCGTCGGGGCCGGAAAATCCGCGGCGTCGATGGCGCGAGCCTTGGAACTCGCCTGGCCGGAAGTCGACCTTTCCGGTGTCGTCGTGACGCCCTACGGCCACTCCGTACCGACTGAACGAGTGAAAGTTCTGGAGGCGTCACATCCCGTGCCTGATGAGACAGGTGCGGCCGCCGCGCGCGCGATCCTCAAGACCGCATGCGAGGCTGGGCCCGATGATCTCGTCCTGGCGCTATTGTCCGGGGGTGGATCAGCGCTGATGCCGCTTCCCAAACCGCCTTTGACGCTGGCGGGCAAGGTCCAGGTCAACCGCCTGCTCCTGAAATCCGGGCTGTCAATTGAAGACATAAACCGGATCCGCAGGCGACTCTCTCTGATAAAAGGTGGCGGACTGGCACGAGCGGCGAGACCGGCTCGCGTGGTCACCTTGGCAATCTCGGATATCCCAGGGGATGATCCTGCTTCGATTGCCTCCGGGCCAACCTTACCCGATCCGACCGCCCACGAGGATCTTTCTCATCTAGTCGAGAGGCTTGGACCCGATTTACCGCGAACGGCACGCCAAATCCTTCTAGGTCCCTCGGAGCCTCAGACCGGAATGGAACCGGACTTTCGCCTGATAGCAACCCCGAGTATGTCACTGAGTGCTGCCGCGGAAGTGGCACTCACGGCCGGGGTCACGCCGTTACTACTCGGAGATGCCATCGAGGGCGAAGCAAGGCATGTGGGAACCGTTATGGGAGGTATCGCTCTTTCATGCGCCAGACACGGAAAGCCGGTCGATAGACCCGCTGTTCTCCTGTCCGGAGGAGAAACGACCGTGACCATCGGCAACAACTCTCCTGGCAAGGGGGGGCGAAATACCGAATTTCTGCTGTCTCTTGCCTTGGCGTTGAAGGGTGACCAAAGCATCCATGCCCTTGCAGCTGACACCGACGGTATCGACGGCACCGAAGATGCTGCGGGAGCAATCATCGGGCCTGATACACTTGCACGAGCAGACGTCTTGGGACATGACGCACGCAGTTTTCTGGCTTTGAACGACAGCTACAGTTTTTTCGACAGGCTCGACAACCTCGTCCGAACCGGACCGACTCTTACGAATGTGAATGACTTCAGGGCGATTCTTGTATCGTGACGTATCTACATTCAGCAAGAAATGCCGATAAATTAATCCCTTGTTCAATCCATTTTATTGTCAACCAAGTTGGTTCAATGGATCTCGGAAGACGAGCTTTAGGATCCTTGCAGTTCATCTCGATACCGGTAAAAATATAGTGCACTAAAATTCTGACTAGATATTACACGTTACATTCCTTTACTTGATGATACTTTTTAGTCGACCAAGAATAGTTGGGATTGTTTTAGAATATTTGTTGTGCGCGCCCACTCATCCAGCGTCCCGTTGGGCGATCCAGTCGTGATCCGGATGG
>NZ_AXCE01000035.1:0-1004 GCF_000475395.1 Labrenzia sp. C1B70 | reverse complement strand
CTAGAGCCCATCCACTTTATGTTGGCTCGTATCCGGCGGCAGCGAAGTAATTTGCGCATTCTTGTGGTTTGAATTCGGCGATGAGAACGCCAACGGAGTTCCAAAGGGCACTGACGGTGCGCTCCGCCTTGGCACGCAACAGCGCCTTAAGCTTCGAAAACGCCATCTCGATCGGGTTAAAGTCGGGACTGTAGGGTGGCAGATAGCGCAGCTCGGCGCCGGCGCTTTCAATGGCCTCCCGGACACCGGCGGCCTTGTGGGCCGGCAGGTTGTCCATCACGACGATGTCGCCGGGTGAGAGAGTAGGCACGAGGGCCTGCTCGACATAGGCCAGGAAAGCGACACCGTTCATGGCACCGTCGAGCACCATCGGCGCCGTCATGCCGGTCAGGCGCAAGGCTCCGGTGAAAGTTGTCGTTTTCCAGTGCCCATGGGGAACGCCTGCTCGGCAACGCTCTCCCTTCAGGGACCGTCCGCGCAGCCGCGCCATCTTCGTATTCAAGCCGGTCTCGTCAATGAAAACGAGTTTGGCCGGGTCAAGATCAAGCTGGCTGTCGAACCAGGCCTGACGCTGCATCATCAGGGCTGGGCGTTCCTGCTCCAATGCGTGTGCGGTCTTTTTTTGTATGTGAACCCGCGGGAGCGC
Organism: Labrenzia sp. C1B70; assembly: GCF_000475395.1. Lineage (NCBI taxonomy): Bacteria > Pseudomonadati > Pseudomonadota > Alphaproteobacteria > Hyphomicrobiales > Stappiaceae > Labrenzia > Labrenzia sp. C1B70. The sequence continues at coordinate 358 of NZ_AXCE01000035.1, read as the reverse complement.
AGCCATTTGCTCAACATGCTCCGGCCGATCTTCATGTCACGGTCTTCAGCCAGACGGACAACCATCTCATCGAGCGTAATGTCCTTCTTGTCCTCGATCAGGGCGAGGATGAACTCTTCGTGCGGATCAAGCCGGGACGTTGTCTTGCGTCCTGTTTTGCGGGGCGCCGTCTCGCCCTGTCCGGCACGCGCAATCCAACGGATTGCGCTGGAAGCACTCACCCCAAATCGTGCCGCCGCCTGCCGCGCGGAACTACCGTCTTGCCAGGCTCGCAAAACCCGTTCTCGAAGATCGCTGCTCAATGCACGGCCCATCAAATCGCCCTCCGTTAATGGAGAACTTGAATCAGGCCGCTGCC